>JAJUHS010000048.1 GCA_029267755.1 Clostridiales bacterium | reverse complement strand
GACCTCAATACAGTTATCGAATATATAAACAGCAAGCCGAAGCCGCTTGCGCTCTATCTTTTCACGTCAAGGCGTGAAACCGAGAGAAAGGTGCTCGGCTCTTGTTCGTTTGGCGGCGGCTGCATAAACGATACGATTGTGCATCTTGCTACGCCGTACATGGGCTTTGGCGGAGTCGGCAATTCCGGCATGGGGCAGTACCACGGGAAAAAGAGCTTTGAGACCTTTACGCATTACCGCAGCGTAATGAGAAAATCAACGGGCTTTGACATCCCAATGAGATATCATCCCTACACAGACAAAAAGCTAAGTCAGATAAAAAGGTTCCTCAAGTGATTTGAAATGCAAAATTAGAATTTGGGGCTAGGGTAAATGAAAAGAGAGTATTTGCAGATAAAAAACAAAAATGTATCCATTCCCGCGGTTCTGTGGGGGTATCCGCGCGAAAAGATACTTATCGAGGTCCACGGCAATATGTCAAACAAAGAGGATACAATCATATCGATGCTGGCTCAAAAGGCTGTAAGGGTGGGTTACCAGGCACTTTGCTTCGATCTCCCCGTGCATGGCGAGCGGAAGGATAAGGCTGATTACGAGTGCAACCCCCAAAACTGCATCAGCGACCTTCACGCCGTATACAGCTACGCCAAGACGCTTGCACCTGAGGTTTATGTTTTCGGATGCAGTATCGGCGCTTACTTTTCACTGCTCGCATTTCGAAATCTTGAAATCAAACGAACACTGTTTTTGTCGCCTGTGGTAAATATGGAGAATCTCATTAAAAACATGATGAACTACTGCGGTGTAAGCGAGCAGCGCCTGAGCCGGCAGAGGAGGATAGAGCTTCAAAGCGGCGCTGTTCTCGACTGGGACTACTATACCTTCGTGCGGAACAATCCTGTGCGCCCGCCCTGGCCCGGTTCTCTGTCAATTTTGTACGGCTCCTACGACAATCTGATAACGCTTAAGGAAATCACGGAGTTTGGTGCAAAATTTAAAGCTAAGGTAGAAATACTGGACAAGGGCAAGCATTTTTTTAATTCTGAAAACGAGCTTAAAGCATTTGACCTTTGGGCTGAAAAGAACTTAATATAATTCAGCGATATAAATACGGCTATTGCACTTAACGGACGTAAGGTAATCCGCGTATCGGGCGTATTGCCTGATACGCGGATTATAATTTAGCAAATATATTTAATTTAATAGATGGCAAGCAGAAGGCACAGCATGGGCAAAACCAGATGCTAATTTTGACTATTTCAGAAGGTCTGCGGCGCTCTGCGGCAAATAGGTTGTTCCCGATCCGTCATAGACGACGACTCCGTCAAGTTTGGTTTGAACTCCGTTTACATACGCAATGTTGGTGTTTACCGGTATTCTGATTTCATTGGTTCCTTTTACGGCTATGACGACGGGGTTTTTTTCATCGCTTGCGTCCCAGGTTACGGTCGCGCCCTTCGTTTCAAAAGCCTTTCTGGCCGGGACAAAGAGTTTCTTGGTGGCTTGCTCGAGGCTCAGACCCATAACCTTTTCCATATAACGCGCGATGTCCGTATTTTCGGCTGTACCCGTCAACTGGTCGATGCCGTCAGGAGCGTATACATAAAGCGTAACATCTTCTCCGGTATGTCCGCCCGTAGTGAATCCTATGTTGGCGCGCTTCGCGATCATAGGGCCAACGGTGTAATTCATGGACCCGTTTTTCGTTTTCTTAATTGCCGCAATTTCTTCTTCAGTCAGATCCGTGATGCCGAAGTATTTAGCCATTACCTCGACGACGTTGCTGCGGTCGGCGGTAAGTACCTTTTCCAGTCCCTCGCCTGTGAGAGTAGCCTTCTTAAGAGGAGCTAAGAAATTGGAAAGCGGTAGATTATCATATGTACTGGTTGTCGCCTGGTTGCCAATGCTGATGCCGCCGTTTCCGTGATCGGTAACGGCGATCACAACGGTATTGCCGTTTGCTTTCGCAAAATCAAGCGCTATGCCGACTGCTTTGTCAAATGCCAAGGTGTCCGATATTATGCCGATGGGATCGTTTGCGTGGGAGGCCCAGTCTATCTTGCTTCCCTCAACCATAAGAAAGAAGCCGTCATTATCCTTTGAGAGAATATCAATGGCCTTTTTTGTCATTTCGGCAAGCGAAGGTTCTTTGTCGAGATCACGGTCAAAATCATAGGAAAGTGCCGTGCTTTCAAAAGCTCCCCAAAGCTTGCCAGAGCTGACCGCGTTCATCTCGGCTTTGGTTTCAACGTACTGGTAATTTTTCTTGATAACTGAGAGCAGATCATTGCCGTCCGAACGGCCGCTTTTTGCCAAATATGTCTTGCCGCCGGCCAATACTACGTCCATGTCCTGGTAGACCTGCTGCATGGAAAGGATGTCATATGCTTTTCTGCTAGGATAATGCGCCGAAAAGCTTGCCGGAGTTGCGTGCATAATTTCGCATGTGGCAACAAGGCCGGTGGCCTTGCCTGCAAGCTGCGCCGCCTCAAGAATGTTTGCTATGGGCGCTCTTTTCTTTGTCGAGTCAAGAGGCGCAAGACCCGGCATTGAGTTGACATCGGGCAGAACGCCGATATAACCGGTATGTGATTTGTAGCCTGTCGCGTAGGCCGTGCCCGCAGGAGCCGAGTCGGCAATCGCCGCGTCCGATGAATAGGTTCTTACCAACCCTGAAGCCATTTTATCCAAATTGAGCTCTTGCCCGCCGTTGTACCAGCGTGATAAAGTGAGCGACGCCGTGCTCATTCCGTCGGGTATCAAAATGATTACGTTTTTTGCGGGTGTTTTGACCTTTACTTTGTCAATAGTGGCCGCAAACGCCTGAACAGCCATTGATAATAAAAATGTCAATACCATCAGAAAACACAGGATTTTCTTTTTCAAAGCTTTTCCCTCCATACTTTTCGGATAGATTTTATAATTTTAACCTGCAAAATAATTCTAGCTGCTAGCAATTATACAATCAAGCAAGGAGGAGTAAAGCGCAGGTTAAATTAATGTATACTTTACAAACAAAAAGAAAACTTGGCATGACGGTTTACATAGGTAAAATTTTTACATATTACATAATAGATAATAATTGAAACTTCCATAATTTTGTATTAGAATATATTTGCGGCAATTTATGGAAATTGATTTAGAGGTAAGGAAATATGAGAAAGCTAATCCTCACCACATCGCTGATATTATTAATACTGGTTTCATTTTTGACGGGCACACTTGCCATCTACTCTAAAACTATTGAAATCGATACTCCGGCGAGCGTGATTGCCAAGGATTTTATTTTTGTGGCGGACGGTACGGAGAGTTTCCGCAGCGATGTTAAGATCGCGCCTACCGAAACCGTCACCTTTCAGTTCGGTGTGCGAAACTATGAAGGAACTGCCGTATCCGATACCGCGATGCGATATGAGCTTCTGATAAACGTCGGGCCCTCGCCGGGCAAAACTGCGATTGGACCGCTTATCGTAAGGGTAAAGGATGAATGGGATCATATCCTAAATTCGGTAACCTGTACAGGTGTTCTAAATGTTTCGAACGTATTTCCAATATCAGGCGTAGGGCAGAGGCATGCCTATAAAATTGAGTTCTTTTGGCCAAGTACCACTAATGATATAGACTTCGAGGGGGATGCATTTTCGACACAGATAAATGTTACCGCAACGGCAACTCAAATGACTGAAAACGTGTATCTGGTTCAAGACAGTATGATACGGATGGGAACGGGTGGTTTTTCCGGCCTTATGCAGCAATATTCGGGTAGTTATACAAACATCGTTATTCCGGCAACTGTGAAAGGGCAAACAGCAACTGGAATTTATCAGGACGCATTTAGCGGAAAGAATCTGACCTTTGTATCGTTCGCTCCGGACTGTATCATAACCCGCATACATGCGAGGGCTTTTGATAATAACAATTTGAGAGAGATTTCGCTGCCTGCCACGGTGAACCGCATAGATTACGGAGCGTTTAGAGGCAATCCCAATTTAGCAAAGGTTACGATAGGAGATAATGTGTATTTGGAGGGCAACGTTTTCCTGAATAACAATAAATTCAGAGATGCCTATAACAACACCTATGGCAAGAGCGCCGGTACATATATTTACATTGCAGGCGAATGGATAAAGCAGTGATCTCCGCCTTATATCTGAATAAAGAATAAAAAACTCGTCTTGATTTGTCTTCGGCCAATATCAAGACGAGTTTTTTAGGAGCAACGATCCTAAGTGTACTCCGGCAGTTTCTGCTTCCGGAGTAGAAATGTGCTTTTCAACCTGCTAAACAAATCTTGACAAAAATATTTAGCAAATGGGCTAAAGATTGCAGAGATCGGCTAATAATAGTAAATAATTTGACTTGTTAATATAGTTTGATGTATTATATAAAATTGCTGATTGCATGTAAGAGTAAATATAAATTGAGGATGTCGCCCATAATGTTATTAAATGAAGAAATAAGGAACGAGGTAAACAGGAGGAGAACCTTCGCAATCATTTCCCACCCGGATGCCGGAAAAACAACGATGACCGAAAAGCTGCTGCTTTACGGAGGCGCGATAAGGCTGGCCGGAACCGTCAAGGGGAGAAAGGCCAGGCAGTACGCGGTTTCTGACTGGATGGAAATAGAGAAGCAGAGGGGTATTTCCGTTACATCAAGCGTTTTGAACTTTGATTATAACGGATATCGTATAAATATACTCGATACCCCAGGACATCAGGACTTCAGCGAAGACACTTACCGCACGCTGGTCGCGGCCGACAGTGCCGTGATGCTCATTGACGGCGCAAAGGGAGTTGAGGAACAGACAAAAAAACTGTTCCACGTTTGCCGGATGAGGGGGATACCCATCTTCACGTTCGTAAACAAGCTTGACCGCGCCTGCAAAAATCCGCTGGAGCTGATGGAGGAGATTGAAGAAACTCTCGGTATCAGATCCTGCCCCATGAACTGGCCGATCGGAGTTGACGGAGATTTTAAAGGCGTTTATGACCGAGGGCAGTCAAAGATAGAGCTTTTTGAAGCGGGAGACCACGGCAGCAGCATAGCCGCGTCGGATACCGGGGATGTGGAGGATTTGAGATTTAAGGATTTGCTCGGGGAGCACCTCTACAACAAGCTTCTTGAGGATATTGCGCTGCTGGATATCGCAGGTGACGAATTCGATATGGAAAAGGTCAGGGCGGGGGAACTTACGCCTATGTTTTTCGGCAGCGCCATGACAAACTTCGGAATCCGCCAGTTTCTCGAGGCTTTTATAAGCATGGCGCCTTCGCCTGGCGGAAGGACGCACAGCGACGGCGAAATTTCAGCGGACGACACCGATTTTTCCGGTTTTGTATTTAAAATACAGGCAAATATGGATCCCGCACATAGGGACAGGATAGCCTTTATTAGGATTTGCTCGGGCAAGTATGAAAAGGGTATGGAGGTCGGCCATTCGAGAACTAAGAAAAAGGTCAGGCTATCTCAGTCGCAGCAGTTTATGGCTCAGGAAAGAACGTCGGTTGAGGAAGCGTACGCCGGAGATATCATCGGCGTTTTTGATCCGGGCTCGTTCAAGATAGGCGATACTCTCTGCGGCGGAAACAGGCTGTTCAGCTTCGAGGGAATACCGATGTTTCCGGCGGAGCACTTTGCCGAGGTTTTGCCCCGAGATTCATCGAAGAGAAAGCAGTTCCAGAAGGGGATTCAGCAGATATCGGAGGAAGGTGCCATACAGGTATTCAGGGATCCCAACTCAGGCATAGAGATGTTTACGATAGGTGTCGCGGGGCTTCTGCAGTTTGAGGTCCTTGAATACAGAATGAAGAGCGAGTATAATGTGGAGATAAGGATAAACGTTCTGCCCTATACCTTGGCACGCTGGGCTGTGGCCGACAAATTCACTAAGGAAATGCTGGGATACAACGAGGCGGTCATCGTCGAGGATCAGTACTCAAGACCCGTGGTGCTCGCCAAAAACCAGTGGACGATCAACAGACTTCAGGAGATGAACAAGGGAGTGAGCTTCCTTGATATCGCCCCGCCGATGAAGATTTGATTGAAGCCAAAAAACAAAAGCTATATGCAAAAAGTGCGTTTCCTCGATACGGAAACGCACTTTTTGCATATAGCCGATATTACAGCCTGTTTTCGGTTCTTTTGATGATCTCGTTCTGTACTGGAGTCGTGAGCAGGGTGAAGTATGTGCTGTAGCCCGCGACGCGGACAACAAGATCTCTGTATTCCTGCGGCTTCTCCTGCGCCTTGATAAGGGTCTGGTTATCGACGACGTTAAACTGTATATGCTTACCGCCGTTAAGCAGATAAGTCTTGGTAAGGTTCGCAAGCTTCATCAAATCTTCTTCTGTTTTCAACGCGCTCGGATGTATCTTCATATTGAGGAGCATCGCATTGAAGGGATCCTGATTGATCTTCATGGCGCTCGCCAGGGAAGCTGTCGGCCCGTTCGTATCCGTACCCTGGGCGGGAGATACGACGCCGTCGGGAAGCGTTTCACCGGCCTTCCTCCCGTCGGGAGTGGCGCAGGTGTAGGAGCCGCCGGGGGCGTGAGCGGTAATGGAGATTCCTGTGGGCCTGGGAGGTACGCCGTAAACTGTGGTAAAGCTGTTGGCGCTGTCTACCCAGAACTTGAAGAGGTCAGCGGCGATATTGTCTACAAGGTCGATATTGTTTCCAAACTTCGGGGCTTCAAGGCAGAGCTTGCGAAGGTCCTCGTAGCCTTCCCAGTTGGCTTCGATCGCCTTATACAGTTCCTCCATTGTGCATTTTTTATCTTCAAACACGACCTTTTTAACTGCGGCCAGCGAGTTGACGGCGCATATTATGCCGACGGGATTTAACAGGGACGCGTTTTCATAGGGCATCTTTCGCTCCATTATATCCTTACCGCACTTGATGCCGTCATAGGCAAACGCGGAATGTACGGCGTCGCAGTTGATATAGCGGGTGACGCGGATGAGTATATTGTGTTCCTCGTTGTACATACTCATGAAATGATACAGTTGGGTTTTGAAGGCGTTGCAAAATTCGTCGTAGTTCTTGAAGTCTTTCATTTCGCCGGTTTCGGGACCTATGCGTTCACCCGTTTCCGTCATGATTCCGTTGTGCATGGTGATGTCTAACACCTTCGGCACAATGAACATGCCGAGGGCATTTATTCGGGACTTTCCGGGAAGATTGAGGTCGAGGCAGCCGGCCAGAGCATAGTCGCGTGCGTCCTCGAGGGGGACGCCCTGATCTACAAGACCCTGAATATAGCTTTTGTCGGATACGAAGGCGGGCATGCCGATCCCGGTTTTGACAAGCTCCATAGCCTTTTTCATCAGCTTTTCGGGGGTGTTTTCGTTTACACGGACAGTGATTGTATAGTGCGGCACGCGAACCTGATTCGCTGCCTCGAGTATGAGGTAAGAAAGCTCGTTGGTAGCGTCCTTGCCGTCTTTGTCGACGCCTCCGATAACGAAGTTGTGCCATCTCGCCATGCCCGCCCACTTGTCGCGCTGCTTTGCGGCGCCGGAAACGAAGTTGAACTGCATAATCTTAATGCGCAGGCACTCAAGCAGTTCCAGAACGTCGTCGTCTGTAAGAGCGCCGCTTTCGATGTCCTTCTTGTAGTAGGGATACATAAACTGGTCGAAACGGCCGCCGGGGACGGTACCGTGAGTAATCATCATCCAGTAGAACCAGAAGTTCTGTATGGCGTCGCGGAAGTCGCGGGAGGGGTTTTCGGCAATCCAGTGGCAGGTGTCCGCCATGCGAAAAAGCTCAGCCCTGCGTTTTTCGTCCCCGCACTTGCTTGCAGCTTCAAGACAGGCGTCTCCGTAGCGGTGGTACATGCGAACCATGGCTTCAAGAGAGATGATGACGGCCTGAAGATATTGGGTCTTATCGTAGGAATCGTTGTCCACATAGCGGACGTTTCTAAGCTCCTCTTTAGCCTCGTTAAGCGTCTTGCTTATACCTTCCCGGATTATCTTGCCGTAGTCCGGAACAAAAAAGGAAAGCCCAATACCGAGCCCCCAGCCAAAACCAGCGCCGCCCGAACCGCGGCCTTTGATTTTGCTTGTCCAGGGAGGGCATAGTATGCCGGAACGGATAAAGGGCCAAAGACGCTCGTCATCGTAGTAGCGGCCCTGCCACTCGTACATCTGACGGTCCTGACCATCCCAGAAGGAATCAAGCTCGCGAAGGGTTTTTCTGTCCTCGTCGGAAATCGTATAGTTGCCCTGAAGTATGGTGTCAAGGTCCTCGTCGTCCCAGAATGGGCCCCAGCAGGAGGCTTCAAGTCCCATGGGCTTGGCGGCTACATTGCCGACGATAAGCTCGTCGTCGTCAACGTAGATTGTTCTGTTGTCGAGATAGTGCGCGGTTGCGTAAGCGCGCTTAAGTATGGGGGTAAGGCCCTCGTGCTGCTTCCATGATTCGATAACGAGCTTTGCCTTTTCGGCGCAGAAAGGGAATTTATCCACCTTCAGAGCATCCTTCATCCGTTTGATTCTGTCTGTCATTTTCCGAACCTCCGTATATATTTTTAGCTTTTTCATTATCAGAATATCACTGCTTTTTTGACGTTTCAATAAGTAAAAGCCCGGTTGGCAAAACAGTATGCTCCGATGCTGAAGAAAGACCGTACTTTGTGCTTATTTGCACATATAGAAATTAAAAAGTGACAAATCCTAATAGATTTGATACAATATCTGTACAGAATTTGTACAAGGAGGGAGAACATTGCCCGAGCTGTCTTACTGGATAAACGCGCTCAAGCCCTGTGAGCGCAGGGCAACAGCAACCACTAGCGAAATAGGATATATATCGGCCATCCACTTTGTACGGAATATTTATGAACCATCCGGGGACAGCATTTATATTGGTTCCGAAGAGGAAATGAAAGCGGGGCTGCTGCGTTTTAAAAGCTGCCGCGGCATTACGTTCTTTTCTTCCGGGGGAGGGCAGGAGCTTATTGAGCTTGCTCTGAAACGAGAGGCGAATCTCGTCACGGCGGACATGGACATCATCGATATATATGAGCGTCTCTCGGCGGTTATGAGGCGGTATCAAAACTGGAATTTGCGGCTTCTGGAGGCCACAAACATCAGAAACGATATCCACGACATCGTAAACGCGGCGGCGGAGCTTGCGGAAATGCCGCTAATACTGCTCAACTCCAGTCTGCGCGTTATCTACTGCAGCGATTTCCGCGGGGTTTCGGATCCAATTGCCGAGGAGCTTTTCAGGGATCGGGTTCTTTCGGTGGGCTCCGCGGCAAAGCTCCTGGGTGATGACCGCAGCGAAAGAAAGCCGAATCCATCCCCGGTTCTCCGGCGCCTTGAAAACGGAAATCTTTGCTGGATACAGAAGGTTTATAAGGATAACAAGATTATTTCAACGATGCTGCTTTTCGCTCCGCCCGAACGCGAGGACTTTGATTCCGCGACTATCCTGGAACTGACGAAAAAGAGCATATCGAGGATAATGCAGATACCGGGCGGAGCGGGTTACTGGACGGAGGCGGACTTCAAGACACTGCTTGATGATATAGTCAGCCAGAGGCTTACGGACGAACGCGAGATAACAAGCAGGCTGGAGCAGCTGTCGCCTGCCCCGAGCCTTTACTGTACCTTTATAATAGTAGAATTCAATTCGCCCGGCGGGATACCTCACCCGTTTACGCACCTTTTTATACAGCTTGAGGAGTTGTTCCCGGACTCGAACGCCGCCGTGTATGATGATTTTGTAGTCCTCATGATAAGCCGGCCTGACAGGGTGTTCCAGCCGACGCCGATATTCGACAACGAACGATTTACAGAGCTTCTGGTCCGGTATAACGCATACGCTTCAATCAGCAACGCGACAAGCAGACGCTCGATGCTAAGGACAAATTATCTCATTAGCAAGAGCATACTGCGGCTCGGAAAGGCTCTCAGACTCAGCCCAAAGCAGAGGATATTCTTTTTTGAGGATTACGCGGAATACTTTATGATAGACCTATGCATCAACAGCTTTTGCGAGCTCCTGGGCCACGATGACATAATATACCTTACTCATCCGGAGGCTATTGCTCTCGCAAGGTACGATAAGGAAAACAATACCAACCTGCTGGACGTTCTCTACTATTACTGCCTAAATAACTGCAATGTGGTGCGAACGGCCAAGGCTGCTTACATGCACCGGAATACGGTTACAAAAAAAATAGCCCAAATTCAGGAGCTTATAAAATCCGACCTGAATAATGCTCAGACTCAGCAGAGAATGATTTTTTCGTATAAAATATTGCGATATTTTGATAAGTATGCCAAAATAAACTTAAAGGAAAGGCTTACCGTTATTCCTCCGTCGGAATACGAGTTTAGCGGAATAACGGGCAGGCTTCGGGCGGGGGCCCAAATATTAGATTAAATGAAGGGTTAGCAGATATGGCTGTTTTTTATGAAAATACAATAGGCGGAGCACTGGCGGATGTCGCGTCCCGGTTTCCCGACCGAGTCGCTATGGATTATGGAGGAAAGGCATATAGTTGGGCGGAGTTGGACAGGAAAGTTGCAAGGGCCGCGGCGGGACTTACGGAAATTGGAATACGCAGAGGGGATAATATTGCGATTTGGTCGGCCAACAGCCCGTCATTTTTAATCGCATTTTACGCTGCGGCGCGTATCGGCGCTGTATCGGTACTGTTCAATACAAGCTGGAGCGAGGAGGAGTTCAAGGACGCACTGCGTGATACTGATATAAAGTGCCTGCTGTTCGGCACGGGTTACAGCAAGTCTGATTTCCGCGAAATCTGCGGCAGGCTGGACTTAAACGAATACCCCATGCTTGAAAGGCTTATCTATATAGGAACAATGGAGGAGACGCGCTGGATGACGCTTGACACCCTGCCTGAGTCATCGAAGAGGTGGGAGGAGCCCGACCCTGAGGATGTCGCGTCCATACTGTTCACATCCGGAACGACTGCCAAGCCTAAGGGAGTAATGCTTCTGCACCGCGCCATGCTCCAGAACGCTTTTCTTTCATCGGAATCACTGAGAATAACCGAAAAGGACATATTCTGCATCGCCCTGCCGATGTTCCACTGCTTCTGCCTCATGGCGAACGTGCTCTCGGCGCTTTCAAAAGGGGCGTCAATAGTCATCGCCACAAAGTCGGAGTACAGGAAGATACTTGAAACTATAGAAAATAAACGCTGCACCGTTTTTAACGCAGTACCTACGCTGCTTCTGCGGCAGCTTGAACGAGTAGGCCAGGGGAACTTCGACCTTTCTTCGCTCAGGGTGGGCATAATAGGCGGCGCTCCCTATTCGGTCGAGCAGTACGCCCGCATTTGCGAGGAACTGCATTACGAATGCCTTATGGCTTCGATTGGGCAGACAGAGGCTACAGCGGGCATTACGATGACGGACTACGACGATCCATTTATGGAGAAGGCGGCCACGCTTGGACGCTTTTTGGAAGGCTATGAGGGAAAAATTGTGGACGTTTCTACCGGCAAAGACCTTGACACGGGAATGGAAGGCGAAATATGCATACGCGGCTCAATGGTTATGAAGGGGTATTACAAGCAGCCCGAGCGTACGGCCGAGGCTATTGATTCCGAGGGCTGGCTCCATACCGGAGATGTTGGCTTTATCGGCACGGACGGAAGGCTACGCCTTACGGGACGCAAAAAGGACATAGCAATCAGAGGCGGGGAAAATATCAGTCTGGCCGAAGTCGAGAAGGTGATAGCCGGCGCGTTTGAAATTGAGGCGGTCAAGGTAATCGGAGTGCCTGACCCGATGTACGGGGAGGAAATATGCGCCTGCATCGTCAGGGGCAAGGAACGTGAGCTTACTGATGATCAGGTTAGGCACGCGGTTTCTTTGATGCTGGCCAAATACAAGGTGCCGAAATATGTCCTTTTCTTTGACAGCCTGCCGTCGACGGCAAGCGGGAAAATTCGCACGGAGGAACTTCGCCCGGTCGCTTTGGAAAGACTGGGGATGTAATAAAATAAAGGAGAAAAAATATGAGCATAGAAACAGGAATAAAGGGCCGCGCCGAGACTGTGGTTTCCGAGAGCAACACAGCAATAACCATGGGTTCGGGAGATCTTAGTGTATTCGCAACTCCCGGAATGATCGCGCTTATGGAGAAGGCGGCGGCGGGTTCAATCGCCCCTTTGCTTGACGAGGGACAGAGCTCGGTAGGCACAAAGGTGGAGATTACGCATGATGCAGCCACACCGTTAGGTATGAGAGTCTGGGCGGAGAGCGAGGTAATTGCTGTCGAGGGACGAAAGGTCACCTTTAAGGTAGAGGCCTTTGACGAAGCCGGAAAAATCGGCGGCGGCACCCACGAGCGGTTTGTTATCGCTGCAGAGAAGTTTGTAAGTAAGGTTTACGATAAATTAAAATAGCAAAGTGTTAGAGGCTGCAGCAAGATTTTTGCTGCAGCCTCTAGTTATTCGATTAATGCATAGGAAACGGCGGACCATTCCGAAATAAGCATCGAAAGCGAATATCCAGCGTTCGCAGGACTCGAGGAGGGGAGCTTTACGGCCTCGATGCCCGTTATTTTGCGGCATAGCCTGTTATAAAGACTGTGAGCTGCGCTTCCATTCGTGAAAATATGCTTTATATCCGCAGCATCAGTTATCAGTTTAAGATCGTTTGGCAAGGCGTTCGTTATGCTGACGTCCGAAGAACCATCGATTTCGCAGCTGCTTATTACATCCCATAAAGCGACCCCGTTTCTCAGAAGCAAATCACGTTTTTCACCAATTGTCATAGGAAGCGGACTTCCAAGCACGGCCGACAAAACCCTCCAGAAACGGTTTTGCGGATGATGGTAATAAAAAAGGGCTTCCCGCGACTTCACGGAGGGAAACGAGCCGAGGATAAGCACCTTGGAATGCCCGTCGAAAACCGGAGGTATGTTGTGATAATATCTCATTTTGCCTCCAATATTTATAAGCTTTAAATAAAAATAAAAGCCTATTAAACAGACAGAATATAATTCACGGCTTCGGTAAAGCCCTAGGCACCTTTCCTGAAGGTGGAAGATTATGCAGCTTTTGCGCAAACGGAGTATATGCAACCGCGCGGTTTATGGGGAAGTATCCAAACATGGGCTCGTCGTTTGGAGAATCTCCGAAAAAATGCACTTTTCCCTAATATTCGTTTTAAATTAAGAATATCGCAGATTAAGTACTATAATAATCCTTCTCAAAGGGATATTTGAAGCTGTGGACAGGACTATTATAATGTATGCCGGACAAAGCTGCAAGCTTAATCGAATGATAAAGCCACAGCGTAAAAATGAGGCATAGAGGGCGACGACATTTGCGGCAATAGGTAAAATTGACTAACCCACCAAAAACACGAATTTAAGCGGTATACATTGCAATATGACTATGCTATAATTAGTAAAGAATATAGACGATTAGGCACAAGATCTTGATCGTATTGTGCCTTCGGTTCTTCGGAAAGGAAGGTAGATATGGCTATATTCTGGGCGGCGGCGCTGATCATATTTGTCGCCGTGGAAGCTGCGACTGTCGGTCTCGTTT
>JAJUHS010000116.1 GCA_029267755.1 Clostridiales bacterium | reverse complement strand
TTGTTTACAGCAAAAAAGCTTCGCAGAATTTCCGCCACGAATGGCGGAAACAAAGTCAAATCTGTCATTTCCGGCGGCGTGTACGTCGGAAATGACACATCTCATGACGGGCGCGGCAGAGCGGCCGTCATGCAACCCCCCTTGTCAAAAAAGCCCTTTGGGCTTTTTTGACAGTCTTACAGCTCCCGAAGATTTTACGGGAGCTGTGTTTTTTTGCTATGCCCTTTTTAGGCTTTTACGAAGCTTGCCGGTGTCTATAAGCCAGTTCACCGTGTCCTCCAGCGTCTGACGCATATCTCTTGTGGAGTATCCGAGCTCCCGCGTCGCCTTTTCGTGCGAAAACATTGCGTTCGAGTTCAGCGTATAAATCGAATAGTTTGTGAAAAGCGGCGGTTGCCTTAAAATCTTATAATACAGTTCGGCGAGCGGGGCCGCGTTTTTGATAAACCAATGAGGCAGATAGGTTTTTATCTTCCTTTTCCCCGTGATTTCATGGAGCATGTCCAAAAGCTCCTTAACGGTAAAATACCTGTTTGACAAGATGTAGCACTCACCCGCTCTGCCCCTTTCGCAGCATAAGACGATACCCTCGGCTACGTCCCGGACATCGACGAAGTCATATCCGCCGATGATTCCCGCGGTGAGTCTGCCTTTGTAATAATCGGTTACAAGAGTGGTCATATGGCTTCTTCCGCCGTCATACGGTCCGCAGATGCCCGAGGGGTGGACGATGCTGACGTTAAGCCCGTCCTTAGCGGCTCTGAGCACATAAGCCGTTGCCTCCGACTTGGTTTTCGCATAGCAGCCGACAACCTCGTCCGGATCAAAAACCGAGATCTCGGTTATAACCTCTCCCTTCGGCTTTTCTGGAATTGCATGTACAGAGCTGACATAAACCAGTTTCTTGACCTTATTTTCAAGGCACAGGTCTACCACGTTCTTCGTGCCTGTAACATTTACATCAAAAACCTTTTTTGAGTATCCGGAAGCTATGGATACAATCCCTGCGCAGTGTATCACTATAAGGTCGTTTCCATAGGTGTTAATGAAAAAGGTTCTTAGCCCCTCCTTGTCGCAAACGTTCGCCCGGTATACATCTACGCCCGCCGGAGGGTTCTTTTCGTCGGGCAGAACAAGCGTGCGTACACTCTTTCCTTCTTCAAGCAGCTTTCTGACTACCGCGCTTCCGAGATGGCCCGCGCCTCCCGTAACCAAATACAATTCGCCCATGAACGCTGCCCCCCCCTTTATAGTGAGACAAACCTTACGTTAACTAGTAACTCTACATGAAATAATAAACGATTACGCCGATGATTCCCGAGCCGAGCATAATGTAAATTGGATTAGGTTTCCAAATCCTAAGCGCCGCTATGCCTGCGATAAAAATAACAATTGCCTTCAAGTCCACTGTGCATAGTGTTCTGATAGTTATAATATCAGTATTAAAAAGAGCAAGAAGCAGAATAGAAAGTCCCGCTGTGGCTATAAGGGAAACGACAGCGGGCCGAATTCCTTCCAAAACGCCCTGAACCATAGTCAGGCTCCGATACTTATAGTAAAGCAGACCTACAATCAACGCGAGTATCGCTGTTGGGAGCGAACAACCCAGCGTAGCGACTATGGCTCCAAGCGGACCCGCGAGCTTAGTTCCGATAAAGGTCGCGGCGTTGAGCGCGATCGGCCCCGGCGTCATCTGGGAAATGGTCACAACGTCGGTAAATTCCTTCAATGTGACCCAGCCGTTCAGCGTCACAACCTGCTGCTGAATTAACGGAAGTATGCTGTAGCCGCCGCCGAAACTGAAAAGGCCAATCTGCAGGAAGCTCCAAAAAAGCTTCAGATATATCATGTTCCGGCCCTCCTGCGGTTTTTGAAGTATGTGACGATCCCGCCCAGCGCACCGCAGGCAAGTATCACAAAGACAACGTTAATCTTCAGGAAGTATACGGCGCAGAAGGAAGCCGTCATTATGGAAATCGATAGGACGTCCTTGGATTTAACGATTTTAGCTCCGCCCGATATTACTACATCGGCAATAACCGCAGCTATTCCGGCCTGCATGCCTCTGAGTACCGCGCTGACAACGGGATTTGCCTTAAACGCCTGATAAAACAGCGTTACAATCGATATTATCACAAATGGCGGCAGAAGCGTCGACAAAAGCGTAATTACAGCCCCGAAAACCCCTGCAAGGCGGTATCCGACCAAAACAGAGGCGTCCACGACCATAGGCCCTGGGAGCATCTGCGAAATAGCCACTATATCCAGCATTTCCTCCTCTTCAATCCAATGAAGCTCTTCTACGAACTTCTTCTTCATCAGCGGTATAATCACATAGCCTCCGCCAAATGTAAACGCGCTGACCGAAAATGTAGAGTAAAATAGCTTTGCGTAAAAACGAAAATCCCTCTTCAAATCCTGTCCTCCGAAATATCTATAAATTAATATTAACCCTCCTTTCCACGAAAGTCAATTAAAGCAAACCATCAATATATATTCTTTTATTGTAGAACCTCCAAAAAAATGATAGAATCGACTCCGTTGAATAACTGTAAGAGGTGCTTAAAATGATAATGCTATATTTTTCCGCTTTTGCTCTCGGTTTTTCAGGCGCCTTGATGCCAGGCCCGCTGCTTACATACACTATTAAGCAGTCCCTTAACAAGGGGCCTTTTTCGGGATTAATAATTACAGTAGGGCACGCTATCCTTGAAATGCTGCTTATAGCGCTCATTTTTTTGGGCTTTAACATTGTTCTGCAATCTGAAATTGCACAAAAGACAATCGGCATCGTCGGCGGCCTTATGCTTCTTTACATGGGGGCCGATATGATCTGGGGCTCATATAAAAACAAAATCAAAATCGAGCTGGACGGCGGCAATACAGATTCGAAAAGCATGGTGCTTTCCGGACTTCTGATCAGCGCCGCGAACCCGTATTTTCCTCTCTGGTGGGCCATAGTAGGCCTCGGCTTCCTTCTCGACGCTTACAAAACTTTCGGTACAGCGGGAGTTCTGGTTTTCTACCTTGGACATGTTTCAGCCGATTTTATGTGGTACGGCGCCATATCGGCAATTATAGGCACCACGAGAAGGTTTATAAGCCAGAAACTTTACAGAATTATTGTTGCGTTGCTCGGCTGCATGCTGGTCTATTTTGGCGCTTCATTTGTCCTAAAAGCAGTTTTTTAATATAGCGGCTAAAGGAATTGCTGCCATTTCTATTAATTGTCAGTTTATTTTTCCCCATAATCAGAAAAACTTCACTTGTGTCCCTTACAAAATTGTAATATTTCACAATAAATACGGTTTAAATAGTATAAAATGCCAAATTTTTTATTGACAACTCATCCCAGATAATGTACTATTTATACTGTTAATTGCCTAATTAAAACAATCAACGCAAAAAAATCAGAAAGGAAAATACATACTCATGAAACGCCTTTTTGCTGGTTTTCTGGTCTTCGTAATGCTGATAAGCGCAGCCCCCGCCTACGCCGCGGCGGCAGACACCGCTTATCTGACACGCGGAGCGGCCGCCGACATGCTTCTGAGCGCAGCTCAGGATTATAACCCCGGCGTAACGCGCTCCGATATTATTAAGGGTTATGAAAACGGTGATCTGAAAGAAAACGCCCCCGTCACCCGGGCGGAGGCTTTTGTAATGATCTCCCGCGCCTTCGGGCAGCTGCCTGCGCCGGTCGGCGCAAACGCCGTCAGCGGCTACAGTGCATCCAATTTTACCGACGTTCCCGACTGGGCGACGTCCGAACTTAAAAACATCTTAAGCGTTGGCATAATTGCCGGTACGTCAGCCATGACGTTATCACCGGACGAATTTATCACAAAGGATCAGATGGAGCTAATGCTCCACCGTGTATATGCGCTTGAGGGCACAAACCTTAAGGACGACTTTTATGCAACCGTGAACAAGACCGCGCTGGATAACAGCGTAATAAAGCCCGGATACTCCGGCTCAACATCCTTTGTAGACCTCGGAATCAAGGTTGATGCGCAGGTCGCCGGAATTATTCAGTCAATCGCCGCCGGAAACGCAAATACTGAGGGCGAAAAGAAAATATCGGCGCTTTATAACAATATACTGAATAAGACCGCGAGAAATGCGGCGGGTATCACCCCGATAAAGCCCTATCTGGACGCTATCGACAGCTGCAAAACTATTGATGATCTCATGAGTGTGCATCGTAAGCTGAAAAAAGAGCTCGGCTCAAATCTCCTCCTCGGTTTCGGCCTGACCATCGACGCTAAGGACAGCACAAACTATACTCTCACCTTCGGCTCCTTATCAGCTTCGCTTGGTCAGAACGGCTACGCCACCGCTTCCGAGTCCCAGAAGAACTCATATCTTAAATACGTCAGCACAGTGCTCACCCTTGGCGGCACAAAAGCCGATCAGGCGGCGGCTGATGCGAAGCTCATCTGGGATACAGAGGCCGCCATCGCGGCGCAGTCGCTTCCCAGACAGGATTTGGGCAACATAGACAAAACCTACAATGTGTTCACAATGGCCCAGCTTAAGGCACTGTTCCCGAACATAGACCTCGATGCTATTTTCGCACAAACAGGAATGAAGCAAACGGATCACATTATTGTTCCCGACGTAGGTGCTCTGAAGGCCTCGGCAGCTCTGTTCGATCAGGAGCATTTTGACACGCTTAAGCTTCTTATGCGCTACTCCCTGCTCAACGGCTATGGTGCCCTTCTTAACGACGAGTTCAAGCAGGCGGCTGATACTTTTCAGGCGGAATACCTTGGCACCTCCGGCACAATAGACGATAAGGAATACGCCGCTCAGATAGTGCAGAATCTGCTTTCAGATTATTTGGGGCAAGCCTACGTTTCCCGTTATTTTTCTTCCGCGGCCAAGGCGGATGTGGAGAACATAGTTTCAGAAATAATCGGAGTGTACAAAAGCAGAATTCAGGCTCTGACCTGGATGAGCGATGCCACCAAAGCCAAGGCAATCAAGAAGCTTGACACTATGGGCGTAAAAATCGGTTATCCTGACAAATGGGACGACGAGTTATCCGGCATTGCCTTAAAAAGCGCGGCCGAAGGAGGCAGCTTCTTCGACAACATGGTAACCATCGCCAAGGCGGCGGGAGCAAAGTATCCCGAGCTTCAGAACAAAAAGGTGGACAAGACAAAATGGGCGATGACCCCCTATACGGTCAACGCCTGCTACAGCAGCTCCTCAAACTCAATCGAGTTTCCCGCCGGCATCCTTCAAGCTCCGTTTTATGACATTAATGCCTCCCGCGAAGAGAACCTCGGCGGAATAGGCTATGTTATAGCGCATGAGATAACACACGCCTTCGATAACAACGGCGCGAAGTTCGACGAGAACGGAAACGCCACCGACTGGTGGACAGCCGAGGACTATTCCGCATTCCAGAAGCTTTGCGCCAGGGTCGTAGCTTTTTACGACGGACGTGAAACCGCTCCCGGAATAACCTGCGACGGTTTGCTTACCCTGTCGGAAAACATTGCCGATCTCGGAGCCGTGGCCTGCGTTACCCAAGTGGCCGGCTCAATGAGCAATCCCGATTACAAGAAGCTCTATACCAGCATGGCAAAGATCTGGTACAGCAACTACACCCGCGAAATGCGCCTTTACCTCGCCCGAGTGGATTTGCATGCTCCGGATAAAATCCGCGGCGGCTTGACTCTGGCATCACAGGCCGAGTTCTTTAAGGCTTTTGACATTCAGCCCGGAGACGGCATGTACATTTCCCCGGAAGAAAGGGTATCGATCTGGTAATATCCGTTAACCTAAAATATCGCAATAATAAGGGGCTGTAGCAAAATAAAAATTGCTACAGCCCCGAAAATTATGGGCTGAAGCCGAACCAATCGGCCTGCAAAAACCTATTATTGGGAAAACAGCAGACAGAAACTTGAAGACCAGCCCAAAAACCCGCCTTAATGTGGAT
>JAJUHS010000038.1 GCA_029267755.1 Clostridiales bacterium | reverse complement strand
GTTTCCTTGACAACCACGCCGTTCAGGGCGATAAGCGCGATCAGGTTCGGAAATGCCATCAGCGCGTTGAATATGTCCGAGATGTTCCAAACGGCCTCCACGGTCATATATGGTCCTATAAAAACAGCAAGTATGTATATCCAGCCGAAGATTTTTACAAGCGTCTGGCTGCCGTTCGAGAGGTATTCAAGGCAGCGTGAGCTGTAATAAAACCATCCGATAATAGTCGTAAACGCAAAGAACACAAGGCAGGCCATCAGAATAAAGGCCGACAGGCCCTCGCTGAACGGAAGCCCTATCTGAAACGCCCTTGTCGTTACGGCGACACCCTTCAGCCCGACATTCCACGAGCCGGTAATGGTTATTGCCAAACCTGTCATGGTGCATATAACTATGGTATCTATAAATGTGCCAGTCATGGAAACGAGCCCCTGTCTCGCCGGATGCTTGGTCTGGGCCGCAGCCGCAGCTATAGGCGCGCTTCCGAGGCCTGACTCGTTTGAGAAGATTCCCCTCGCGACACCCTTCTGCATGGCGACTATCATGGCTCCAATGGCGCCTCCGGCCGCAGCTCTGAGTCCGAAAGCGGACGTTACTATTTCCGCAATTGCCGAAGGTATTTTAGTTATGTTGGAAAAGACGATCAGAAGACATACAAGTACATAGGCCACAGCCATAAAAGGCACTATTACTTCCGAAACGCTTGCTATCCTCTTTATTCCTCCGATAACCACAAGACCTGCGCAAATTGATACTATGAGCCCCGTTATAACCGTTGAAATCGAATAATTCATTCCGAACAATGTCACAGTATGGGCGCTTGTGGGGTCGAAGAAGTTTGTTGCGGCTGAGGTAATGCCGTTTATCTGGACAAATGTACCAATTCCCATCAGTCCCGCCAGAGTGCCGAAAAAAGCGAACAGCTTGGCAAGCCATTTCCATCTTTTTCCCATACCGTTTTCAATGTAATAGAACGGCCCGCCCAGAACGTGGCCGTCAGCGTCGATTTTTCTGAATTTTACAGCCAGAAGACCTTCCGCATACTTTGTCGCCATCCCAAAGAAAGCGGCGACCTCCATCCAGAACAACGCACCCGGCCCCCCTGCCACTATTGCAGTCGCTACGCCGACGATATTTCCGGTTCCGATCGTCGCAGAAAGGGCGGTGCAAAGTGCCCCAAAGCTTGTAACCTCACCATTCCCCCCGTCCTCGTTTTTAACCATATAGCGGAGAGCTCTGGAAAGATGCCTTACCTGAAGGCCTCTAAGTCTGACCGTCAAAAGAATGCCGACGCCCATGACAAGGATTATCAGCGGCAATCCCCATACGAGGTCGTCAACTCTGACGATCAAAGAATTCAGCTTTTCGTACAAAAAAATCAATCCTCTCAATAATTATAAATAATTATCCCGTTCTATTTAACGCAGATAATAAATTTATTTACAAGGTGCCCGCCACAAAAAACGTCAACAAATGGTATAATATCATCATTTGTTACATTTTTCAAATATAAAATTCCAAAAAGTTTATATTATATTTTGGAATTTTTAACATGCCTTTGGCACTGACAGGTTCGATTTTAATTGTATCTTCCAAATAAGAAAATACCACACCTTTCGGTGTGGTATTTTCTTATTTGGAGCGGGCGACGAGATTCGAACTCGCTACCTCCACCTTGGCAAGGTGGCGCTCTGCCAAATGAGCTACGCCCGCATTTGCGCGGTCTGTTGACCGCGTCTTTGGTGCCTCCGGTCGGAATCGAACCAACGACACGAGGATTTTCAGTCCTCTGCTCTACCAACTGAGCTACAGAGGCAAATGGCGACCCAGAACGGGCTCGAACCGTCGACCTCCAGCGTGACAGGCTGGCGTTCTAACCAACTGAACTACTGGGCCATCTACCCGCCTTGGCGGGACGCCGTCCCGGCAAAATACCCCTAGGGGTATGTGGTGGGAACAACAGGGCTCGAACCTGTGACCCCATGCTTGTAAGGCATGTGCTCTCCCAGCTGAGCTATGCTCCCGAGAGCCGGATTTTTGACGGCTTTGCTATTGTACCAAACCTTTTTCGTCATGTCAACTATTTATTTCACTTTTTTGCTTCTTTTACGATAAGTTTTATTTCGTCCGGTGAAAACCTGTAAACGGCATCGCAAAAATGGCACCTGATTTCGGTAAATTCCCCGGATTCTTCTATTTCCTTCAGGTCATCGTTGCTTAGGCTCGCCAAAACGCCCCGTACCCTTTCCCAACTGCAGTTACAGCGGTATTCTATAACACGGTTTTCAAGTATTCTCGGCGCAAATCCCGTAAGCAGCATTTTTATGAGATCCTCCGCGTTGCCTCCGTCCAAAACTCCGGTAACCGGTCCGACGGCGGCTATCGCATTTTCAAGATCATCGATAATTTCATCCGGCGCGTCGGGAAGGAGATCGATTATATAGCCTCCCGCCGCTCTTACGCTCTGATCTGTATCAATAAGCACGCCAAGGCCGCAGGCGGAACGTATCTGCTCGCTCTCGGAAAGATACGTTGCGACGTCCTCGGCGATTTCTCCGCTCACAAGCCTAACGCTTCCGACATATGGCTCGCCGAAGCCCAGATCGCGCACTATCGTCATTCTTCCCTCTTTGCCTACCGCAGTTCCAACGTCGAGCTTTCCGTCTGAGCGAAGCGGCAGGTCTACATACGGCTCCGCGACGTAGCCGCGAACGTTGCCGGCATTGTCCGATACGGCCATTACGGTGCCGAGAGGGCCTCCGCCGTTAATCTGAAAGGTAAGCGAACCTTTTTCTTCCTTTATCGAGCTTCCGAGTATCGAGGCCGCCGCAAGGGCGCGCCCCAGCGCAGCAGTAGCGACCGGCAGCGTTTTGTGCATCCGTCTGGCCTTTTCGGTAAGCTCCCTTGTGCTCACGGCGGTTATTCTGATTAGTCCGTCCGCCGCGACCGCTCTGATTAATTCATCTGGCATTATTTTTTCTTCCTTGCTGTAATAAAAATTCTTTTCTCGTCCTCAGAAGGGATATCGAACTTCAGTTCCCCATAAACGCGGATATCCGCAAAACCGGCCTCCGCAAGCGCGGTCTCAAGCTCTTGTGCGGTATAAGCGTATTCGATATGCTCCTCGAAATCGCGCCGCCACAGCCTGCCCTCCCGAGTGAAAATATCTATGCCATAACAGCAGGCGCGCTCGTTCATGTCGTACTCGGAACGCCAGACGCAGTATACGCCTTCCTTCTCGTCAATAAAGACCTGTCCGTCCATATCTTTGAGCTTTTTCGGCGTATTCACATCAAATATAAAAATCCCGCCCGGCTCAAGAAAGAGCTGGACGCGCCTGAAGGCAGCCAGTACATTACCTATGCCGGGCAAATAGTTTATCCCGTCAAGGCAGCAGACCGCGGCGTCCACCGTCCCGTAAAGGTCAAGCCCCTCCATGGTCTGATTGATGAACATCGGCAAAACCGCGGCATTGCTTTCGGCAGATTTTGCAAAGGCCTCTGATAGCATGTCTGCGGAGGCATCAACCCCTATGACCTCAAAGCCCCTTTCAGCCAAAATATAGGAAAGCGTGCCGGTGCCGCAGGCTAGGTCGAGTATGCTGTGAACCGGGATTTTTTCGCGCCCGAATATTTTCATATAATAATCTGCCCATGAATTGTAGTCTACATCGGTAGTAAGCAGATCATAATATGGAGCTAGGAAGCTATAGCGAGCCATTCTTATCTTCCAACCTTCTGAAAGCGACTTCATAACCGCCCGCACCGTACTGAAGGCTTCTGTTTACGCGGCTTATTATGGCGCTGCTGGCTCCCGTCTCTTCCATTATCTTATTGTAAATACAGCCGTTGTAAAGCCTTTTTGCAACCTCGTAACGCTGTTCCATAGCCATAATCTCGCTTATGCTGCACAGATCCTCAAAAAATTGCCTGCACTCGCTTTCCGTTTTCAGCGTCAATATCGCGCGGTACAGCTCTTCGCTGCGTATTCCGTCCTTATTCTTCCTCATCAGCTCAACCCCATAAACATATTTTACCTACCCTGCAATAAGTTATACCATAAGAGTTATAGATGTACCGCTATCCTGCGTTCTGCTGCCGCATTAACGGCGGAGCATATATCTTTTTTATATTATCACATCGTCAATTTAAAGTAAATATTTTCTATTAAGAAAGGGGCATTAACAGTGAAGTTCTGCTCTCCGCTCGTTTTCGAAACAAAAGAGATACCTATTAGAATAGAATACGAAGGAACCATAATCTGCGGCGGGCTGCTCTCGCAGCCAATTTTCAGCGGCGAAACCCGTCCGCTCGCTCTGCGCCTTATAAACAGATATTACGACCACTTCACAAAGGAATTGATTTATTACTGCAACAACAAGCTGAAACCCGCCGCAATCGAGGATCTGAAATACAGGACTGAAAACGGTTTCCCTTTCATTCCTTTCGAGCTGCGTTCTGACTATACCGTTACTTACAATAAAGGCAACCTACTAAGCCTTTATACCGACGTATACGAGTACACCGGCGGCGCCCATGGAAGCACGCTGCGATTCTCCGATATGTGGCACACGCCAATCGGGCTTCCGGCCTCCGTAATCGAGTTTTTTCCAAGGGGTACAAGAATAAAAAAGGTGCTAACCGATGCCGCGACCGCCATGGCTGCGGAGCAAATAGCAGCGGGAACCGATATGTACTTCGACGACTATCCGGCCTTAATAAAGAAGAATTTTTCCTACTCGAACATATACATAACCGAAACGGGTCTCGCGCTATTCTATCAGCAGTATGATATTGCCCCGTACGCCGAGGGGATACCCGTGTTTGTTATCCCCTTTGACAACGAAAAAGGACCGTTTATGCCCTACTGCCCGTAAACCGCATGCCCCTAAGCCACTTTTTTCATCGGCCTTTAAATACGAAGGTGATATTTTTTTGCCATTATAAGAATATTTCTACAATCTCGGTAAAAAATAGTAATGCCTTGGACTTATTAAAAAAAATTCGGCCTGCCGCTTGCCGGAAAAGCGGCGGCCGCGGCAAAGGAACCGCCGATCAGTTCAATTTGCGGGCACCCAAATAAGCCGCGGCAAACGGAGAAGGATATGAAAAGGCTAGTAAGGCGTTTGTCAGGGCTAATATTTTTGCTGCTGACAGTGTTTGTCGTTTCAGGCTGCGGAGTTTCCGCAGGCGCGATACAGATCTCCAGCACCTCGCTGAACATTGTTACAAAAAGCGTAAACTGCAATGAAAGCATCTGCTTCACACCTTCGGATTTTGCGGACATAATGGCTGGAACAAACGAAATCAGCATCTCATCGCTCCCCGAAGAGTCGCTCGGCGTACTCAAAATTGGAGATAATAACGCCGAGGTTGGAAGCAGGCTATCCGCCTCCGAGCTTGACAAGCTCATCTTCCGTGCGGGATCCGAACCGGGTCTTGCCGCAATGTTTGAGGTCACGGCCATATCAGAGGACGGTTCGGAAAAAAATGTCGCTGTCGTAGTTCGCGTAAATGAAGGCATAAACTATCCCCCGATCGCCGAGAACATCTCCCTTGACACTTATAAGGGCGTCTCGGTAGGCGGCATCTTCAGGTCGTCAGATGATGCCGAAGGTGATAAGGTCGACTATACTCTGATATCACATCCCAAAAAGGGCGAAGTAACAGTAAACGGACAGTCCTTCATCTACACTCCGGCAGAGGGCAAAAAGGGAAAAGACACTTTCAGCTATATTGCAACAGACGCCAATGGCAACAAATCTGAGGAAGCCCAGGTTACCATCACAATAGGCAGCCCAAAGACCAACGTGACCTATTCGGATATGGAAAACAGCAGGGCTTACTATGCTTCCCTACGCCTTGCCGAAAACAATATTCTTATAGGCGAAAAAATTGCGGGCAGCTACTTCTTCTCCCCATCCGCAACCGTATCCAGGGGGGAATTTCTCGCCATGTGTATGCGCGCCTGCAACATTGAAAACCGGAAGGGCATAACATCTACCGATTTTTCGGATGACGCGCTTATAGACCTCTGGCTCAAGCCCTATGTATCCACCGCCCTGATACAGAATATTGTGGGCGGCTACAAGGACGAAAAAGGCGCAATGGTCTTTTCAGCCGACAGCCCCATAACTTATGCCGAGGCTGCGGTAACGCTCAACAATATCCTGAAAATTTCCGACGCCGAAAAAAGCGTGTTCGTATCAAGGGACTCTGTTCCCTCCTGGGCTTATCAGGCGGAGGTAAATCTGGCCTCCTGCGGTATTATGCCTTCAGATACGAAGGCAATGGAGGGTGGGGCCTTAACAAGAGCGGATGCTGCAGAAATTATCTGCTCTGCACTGAAGTTCGTTGACGAGCGCGACGGCAGTTCTCTTCTCAGATGGTTCAGATAGATAGAATAATTCCCGGACTTGCTGTTTACTGATAACCGCCCTCAATACCTTACACCTTGCTTTACGCTTACTGTTTCACGGATTTTGGGATAAAAAGCACTCATCTTTCAATATAAGCATTAACTGAGATATCTTATGTGTCGCGCCATTGAAACACAATGCACACCCCTGCCGCATAATGAGGCAAGAGTGTGCATTGTGTCGTTTTCGCATAATATTTCGCAACGAGTAAGCTCCGGGTACAAGCAGAGTACAGAATTGATTGAATGATATCATAATCAGACTCTGCTTGCCTTGAAAAGTTTTCAAATGCTCTTGACAATTGCACCACTACTGAATATAATTTAATAGTAGTTAACGTATTCTATTGTTATTTTGCGCAAGGGAGGGCTTATGTGAACACACAATATAAGAAGGGTGTGCTGGAACTGTGTGTGCTCTCGCTATTGAAAAAGCACGATTGCTACGGGTATGAAATCTCGGAATATCTGTCCAATCACATTGACATAGCGGACGGCACGGTTTACCCGATTCTAAGAAAGCTGAAAAGCGACGGGCTGGTATCCACCTATCTACAGGAAGAAAGCGGCGGACCGCCGAGGAAGTACTATTCTCTTACGGAACTCGGTCGGGAAACCTATAAAAATGATCGGGCGGAATATCTGAACTTCGCCCGAACAATTGAAACTTTGTTGGAGGATGACAATAATGACAAAAAATGAGTATTTGGCTCAACTCATAAACGAGCTTAAAAAAAACGATGTCGCGGATGCCGACGACATTGTTAGTGAATACGAGCAACATTTCGCTTTCAAAATGGCGGATGGCTTTTCCGAGGAAGAAATATCCGCAAAGCTTGGTAATCCGGCAGCGTTGGCCTCTCAGTTTGAGAGAAATACGAATATAGAAAAAATTCATGGCAAAAAGGCCATGACCATAATCGGTTTGATTTTTACAGATATCTTTACAGGCGCATTTATTGCCGTGCTTTTTGCTTGGGAAGCAATTATGGCTGCTTTTTCATTGGCCTGCGCTGCGGTTACCATTTGTCTGTTTGGCGGCTTAAACATCTATTCTCTGATACCTCCAATGCCTTACTGGTGTGGCGCAGTTTTCGGTCTGTCTATCGCTGCGCTGGCCGTGCTTGTGTCCACATGCTGCATTTACTTTGCCGCGTTCATGCGCCAGCTCATGCGTTCTTATGTCCGGTTTCATCACAATGCCATTGCCATCGCTTCCGGCGACGCAGTTCTCCCGCCCCTTGCAATCAATCCTCAGTTTTCCGCAAGAGCCAACCGCCGCATACGGACTGTAGCTTTGCTTTCACTTGCAATATTTGGCGCTTGCTTTGTTCTTGGGATGATAGTATCCATTATTTCTTCCGGCACGCTCGGTTTCTGGCACGCCTGGGGCTGGTTCGGGTATACTGGGCCGTTGTATAAATGAGGAAAGTTATGAAAACAGTAATTATCACTGGCGCCACTTCCGGCATTGGTCTGGAAACCGCACGCATTTTGACCCGGCAAGGTTACTTTGTTATCGGAATCGGTCATAGCAAGGAAAACTGTGAACGGGCTAAAGAAAACATCCTATCCGAAAAAACGGACGCTAAAATCACATATTTCCTGGCCGACCTGATGCAGCAGCGGGAAGTACTCCGGGTAGCGGATGAAATCGCCGCATATCTGCACACAAATTGTAACGGTGAGTTGTACGCGCTTATCAATAATGCTGGCTGTGTACGCAGCTGGTATACCACCACCGACGAGGGCTACGAGCAGCAATTTGCGCTCAACTACCTTGCCGGCTTTCTCCTGACCCATGAGTTGCTTCCACTTCTGCAAAAAGCGGGCGGGAGAGTCATAATGACCGGCAGCGAATCCCACAAAGGTATCAAAGTACATTGGGACGACGTTATGCTCAGGCACGGTTATAATCCGCTGACGGCCTATAAGCAATCCAAGCTGTGCAATATATTGTTCGCCAAAGGACTGAATGACCGTTACGCGGCATCCGGAATTCGCGCTTATGTCGTTGACCCTGGCCTTGTGAACACCGATATAGGAAACAAGAAGACCGGTGGGCTTGTTAATTTTATTTGGGCTCTTCGCAAACGTCACGGAGTGTCGCCGACAGTACCTGCTAAAACCTATGCGTTCCTATGTGAACAGGAAGTAGCGCCCAAGGGGCTTTACTATTACCTTTGCAAAGAGAACACCTACAGCAAGCAGGTCACGAGCGAAAATGCGGATCGGTTGTTTACGCTAAGCGAACGTCTGTGCGGAATTCACTATTGCATGGAGAAAATGGCATGAATGTATTGATTACCGGTGCGGCCGGCGGCCTTGGCCGCGCACTTGCAGCTGAGTGCGGCCGCCGCGGATACAATCTCTTTCTGACCGACGTAAACGAGGACGGGCTTCACTGTATTCAGCGCGGGCTCGAGAGGCAGTTCGGCGTTACTGTAACAACACAAACATGTGACCTCACCAATGCAGAAAGCGTTGACAAAATGCTGGAAGTAATCGACAGGTACAACATTCGTTTTGATATACTGCTTAATATTGCGGGACTGGACTTTGAGGGCGGTTTTATGGGCCGTGAGCGGGAGAAGGTTGTAAAGATTGTATTGCTTAATGATGCCGCGACTCTGCGTATAACTCATGCCATTTTGGAGCGCCGCAGACCGGGCAGGCATTTTACCATAGTTTTTGTTTCCAGCCTTGCTTCCATGTTCCCAATGCCGCTCAAAGCGACTTACGCCGCTTCAAAACGGTTTTTGCTTGACTTCGCCACATCTTTGCGACAGGAGCTTAAAAATCAGGACGCAAACGTGCTGGCGCTCTGCCCTGGGGGGATGGTTACGACAAAAGAAGCTATGGAAGGTATCGCCGCACAGGGCTTTTGGGGCGATGCTACCACGAATCCTCTGGAGGTTGTCGCCCGCAAAACGCTAGACCGCGCGCTGGGGGGCAAAGGTATCTATGTGCCGGGCGGCCTCAACCAAATGCTTTCTTTCTTCGGAAAAATCGTTCCTCGTTCCTTGGTGGCGTCAGTGGTTTATCGGAGATGGAATTATGCTCAAAGCAAATGGCTGGAATCCCCGGTCGAAAACTGCCATGAGCTGTAACAATGTGATTATATCAGGCCGCCTCATAAAACTAAGCTCAAGTATGAATCTATACTATATGAAGCCCATGTAGTAGCTTTTTTGTATGTACCTGAAGTAATCTGAAAAAGCTGGCAACATCTGAGGGTGTCTCGGAATTCCGAGACACCCTTTAAAAAAGCTTGAAATAAAGCAATTATTCCTGCGCTTTTTACCTCGATTGAGGATGCTATCCCCACCAATCTGCCAACGCCGGATTAAATCAGTGGTTACCTAGGGGGGGATTTGATACCCCCCTATACTTTTATAGGATTATGCAGATTAGTCCGCCGCCGCCCTCGTTCACAATACGCTGGAGAGTATCCTGCAATTTTCCTTGGACGTCCTCAGGCATCTTTGTAACCTTCAGGTACAGGCTGTCAATCGCAAGTTCGTTAAGCGACTTTCCGAAAATGTTTGACTTCCAAATTTTTGACGTATCTCCTTCAAAGGCCTGCATCAGGTAATTAATCATATCCTCAGACGAATGCTCGCCGCCTATGGCCGGAGAAACCTCAGTCTCTAAAGTTGCAGAAATCATATGTATCGACGGCGCGCTGGCCTTAAGCTTCACGCAGTAGCGTCCGCCACGTTTGACAATCTCCGGTTCCTCGAGAGTCATCTCGTCAGCCGTGGGCATTACAATGCCGTAGCCTTTTGTCCTTGCGTCATAAAGCGCATCCTTTATCCTGTCATAATCTACCTTGATTCCGGACATTTCGGAAAGCAGCAGCATAAGGTCTCCGTCGTCTCGGATAGTAAAGCCTGAACGCTCGCTAAGCGTATCATAAAACATGCTTCTCGGAAGATCAATTCTTGCCACGATCACACCGTTACCGAGGTTTATCTCCTGTACGTTTGCGTAATCCACTGTATCGAGCTCGCTCATTGCCGATATTGCGTCAGAAACGTCCCTTATCCTGTAAAGATTCTGGGAGCACTCCATAATAGCGTTATAGACACCGCTTTTGATCGGGTGACTCATAGGAAGCGCGTCGACCCATGGCGGCAGGTAAATTCCCATTTCGCTCATCGGGAACTCAAACAGCACCGATTTTATAATTTCGGTGATGTCATGATCGTTAAGCTCTAGGCAGTTTACCGCCATGCAGGTAACTCCGTATTTTGAGCTTATCTCTTCCCTTACCCGGAGCGCTCTTTCAGAACCTGGGGCAGCGGAATTCACAAGTACCAGGAAGGGCTTTCCTATTTCCTGAAGCTCTCTGATGACGCGATCCTCCGCATCTATATAGGCTTCCCTTGGAATATCGGTTATGGTTCCGTCGGTGGTTACCACAATGCCTATTGTCGAATGCTCGGCGATAACCTTGCGTGTCCCTATTTCCGCGGCTTCACCCATAGGTATCTCATGGTCGAACCATGGAGTGGTTACCATACGCGGCATGCCGTCCTCAGTCTGGCCGATCGCGCCGTCCACCATATAACCCACACAATCAATCAGGCGCACTGAAAATGATGCAGCATCGTTTATCGCAATCTCCACCGCCTCCTCGGGAACGAACTTCGGCTCGGCAGTCATTACGGTGCGGCCGGAACCGCTTTGAGGCAGCTCATCCCTTGCCCTTTCCTTGACATAGACGTTTTCAATATTCGGAATGACCAGCGTTTCCATAAAGCGCTTTATAAAGGTTGATTTTCCGGTTCTGACCGGGCCGACCACCCCAAGATATATATCCCCTGCCGTACGCAACGCGATGTCCTCATAGATCTTAGTTTTTTCCATGCAGTCTCCCCCTTGCCAGGGTGATCTTTTCACCCATTGTTATTCCGATATCATCTGTATGTGGATAAGCATGCTAATATGTAAAAAATATTTTATTTTTTTAAAAAAATTACTAGAATTATTACCCTCAGTCATTCTTGACAGACTAACACAACCGAATTATAATGAACATGTTCATACAAAATGTAGATAGGTTTATGCAAATAGCAAACCAGAGAGCAAAAATAAGAAGGAGGTAAAACAATGGGCATAAAGACTGATCTTGCAAACCTCATCGGAGCCGAAAAGGTGTCCGATGATGCCAAGACTCTTGCGCTTTACGCAAAAGACAAAAGCTTCGCGAAGCCTATGACTCCCGAATGCGTAGTCAGGGTTTCAAGCGGAGAAGACGTCGAAAAACTTGTCAAATGGGCAAATGAAACAAAAACCCCCCTTGTTCCCGTAAGCTCCGGAGCTCCTCATTTCAGGGGCGATACGGTTCCCAGCGTTCCGCAGGCTGTAATTGTTGATCTGAGCGGCATGAAAAAGATCCTCAACATCAACAAGCAGCAGAGAATCGCGGTTATCGAACCCGGTGTTACATACGGTGAGCTGAGCAAGGCTCTGGCGAAGCATGGGATGATGATTTCCACCAGCCTCGCACCGAAGGCAACGAAGTCCGTTGTCGGCAGCGTCCTCGAGTGCGAGCCGAGACTGAACTGCAACCACCAGTGGGCATATACGGAGCCCCTCCGCTGCACCGAGGTAACCTGGGGCGACGGCAACCGAATGTATACCGGCGAAGCCGGCCTTGCCCCCATGGATCTCGAGGCTCAGTGGAAGGAACAGAAGTGGCAGGTCGAGCCCGTCGGCCCGATGATGCTCGACTACTACCGTCTTCTCACCCAGGCCGAGGGAACAATGGGCATAGTCTCCTGGGCCTCCGTACGCTGCGAACTCGCTTATCAGGCTCACAAGATGTTCCTTGTACCGGCGGCTAAGGAAGAGGATCTCCTCGATTTCGTATATCGCGTCGTGCACTTCCGCTTCGGCGAAGAGCTGTTCATACTCAACAACGCTCAGCTTGCTTCCCTCGTTGGCGAAACGGCTGAGGAAATAGCTGCGCTCAAGGCAGAGCTTCCCCAGTGGGTAGCCTGTGTCAGCGTAGGCGGCAGAGACCTCCTTCCCCAGGATCGCGCTGAGCAGCAGGAAGCAGACATTTCCGATATTGCGCAGCAGTGCGGCCTTAAGCTTCAGAATGCCGTTACCGGCGTATCTGCTGCCAAAGTGCTAGAAAAGGCAACTAATCCCTGCGGCAAGACCTACTGGAAGGACACCTTCAAGGGCAGCTTCCAGGATATCTTCTTCCTTACGACTCTCGACAAGACCGCAGAGTTCGTTGCGAAGATGGAGAAGCTCGCAATCGAGGCTGGTTATACCGTAAACGATATCGGCGTATATGTACAGCCTGTCCACATGGGCTCTGCTTATCACTGCGAGTTTACGATCCCCTACAATCCCGAAAACGCAAAAGAAACCGCCAAAGTCAAGGCTCTGTTTGAAAAGGCCAGCGCCGAGTTCTCTGCCATGGGCGCTTTCTATGCAAGGCCCTACGGCCCCTGGGCGCGACTCCAGCTCAACAAGGACGCAATGGGTACGCAAACTCTCAAGACTCTTAAGGGAATCTTCGATCCAAACAACATAATGAACCCCGGCAAAGTTACTATATAGAAAGGAGAAACTGAAAATGGCTTTAAAAGATTTTAGACCCATGATGGAGCGCTGCAGTAACTGCCTGGGCTGCAAATGGATTCCCTTCGACAAGATTCAGAGTCAGCGTTTCGGTGAAAACTGCCCCATCAACCTGTATTATGAGTTCCATATCTACTCGGCGCGCGGAAAGTTTCAGGCCGCTCAGGGACTCCTCGACGGAGAATACGGCTATACCGACGCTCTCCTTGCATCCACTCAGGCCTGTACGGCCTGCGGCGCCTGTGACATAGCCTGCAAGGTGTGCCGCTACAACCTCGAGCCTCTGGATTTCAACATTGCTCTCAAGGCAGACGCGGTTGAAAAGGGCAACATACTGCCCGTTCAGAAGGAAATGATAGCAAGCCTCAAAAAGGAACAGACAATGATCATTGGAGCCAAGAAGGCTAACCGCAGCGCATGGGCCAAGGGCCTCAAGCTGAAGGATGCCATGAAGGAAGGCGCGGAAGTAATCTTCTTCCCCGGCTGCAAGTATTCCTACGACAAGAAGCTTCAGGGCTACGCGAGAACCGCCGCCGAGCTTCTCATCAACGCCGGGGTTGACCTCGGATATATGGGTGAGGCCGACATGTGCTGCGCAAGCCGCGCTTATCAGCAGGGCCTTATGGCCGACTTTGACGCAAGAAGTGAAGCCAACATCAAGGCCTTCAAGAAGGCCGGCGTTAAGACGATCGTCACTCCCTGCTCCGACTGCTACTACGCATTCAAGCGCTTGTACGCAGCTAAGGGTCTCGAGGTTGAGGTTCTGCACGTCGTCGAATATATAGACAAGCTCATCAGCGAGAAGAAGCTGAAACTCAAGAAGCCTGTCAATATGACCGTAACCTATCACGATCCCTGCCACCTCGGCAGACTCGGCGAGCCATATGTCGCATGGAACGGCACCGAGAAGAAGATCATGAACCAGGTTCACACCTGGGAGCCTAGACGCCCACGTTACAACGGCGCATACGGCATCTACGACGCACCCAGAAGAGTGCTTGCCGCTATTCCTGGGCTTACGCTCGTTGAGATGGAGCGTATCCGTGAGTACGCGCTTTGCTGCGGCGCCGGCGCTGCCTGCGAGCAGACATATCCCGAAGTCTCCAAGTTCACCGCCAATGAGCGTGTGACAGAGGCTAACTCCACAGGCGCCGAGGCTCTTGTTACAGCCTGCCCGTGGTGCGAATCCAATTTTGCAAGTGCCGTTGACGAGAACGGCAAGAAGATCGAGGTTATTGATATTATCGACCTCGTCTCCCGTGCATTATAAGGAAGGAGGCGCAAATTATGGCATTATCACCAGAAGTATACAAAGCATTTGAAGATGTAGTAGGCGCCAGAAATATTTCGCAGGACCCCGCGGTACTGGAATGCTACCGCTGCTATGCCGCACAGTCCTCTGCCCACTACGGCCCCTTTGACCATAAGACACCTATGCCGGGCGCGGTTATCATGCCCGGAAGCACAGAAGAGGTACAGGGCATTATCCGTCTCTGCAACAAGTACAAGATTCCTTTCAAGGCTGCCACAACATTCTGGGCCGCCATGGGCTACATCGGCGACGAAAACGCTATTCAGCTTGATATGCGCCGCATGAAGAAGATCGAGATTAACGAGAGAGACCAGTACGCTGTTGTTGAGCCCTATGCAATTGGCGCGGTTGTACAGGTCGAGGCCATGAAACGCGGCTTCAACCTCAACATGGCCGGTGTCGGCTGCTCGTCATCAACCCTCGCAGGTACCGCCGGCTGGGTTGCGTTCGGCCCCTCCTCCCTGTTTATGGGCACCGCGAGCGAAAACATGCTCGCCGCCGAGTGGGTCCTGCCCAACGGTGAAATTCTCCACACCGGTTCCCTCGGCGCCGGCTCCGGCTGGTTCTGCGGCGAAGGCCCCGGCCCGTCCACAAGAGCTATCCTCCGCGGCAAGCAGGGCACCACGGGCGCATTTGGCGTCTGCACAAGAGTTGCCGTTCGTCTGCACCCGTGGCCCGGCCCCGCCGTCATCCCCACCTACGGCACCATCCCGGCTTACAGGGCTAAGCTCCCGGAAACAATAAAGACAGTAACCGTCTGCTACCCAAGCTGGGACGCATACGCAGAGGGTGCAAACCTTCTCCATCAGAGCGACATTGTCTATCTCGGACACAGGCAGTTCAACATGTTCGGCCGCGATATCAAGACCGCTATGATAAAGATTCTGAACGATCCGGATCTTCAGCTCTGCGACCTGCCCGAAATAATGGCTGACCCGTACATCAAGGAGCAGAACGAGAAGATGAAGATCGAGGTTTCGCTTGTCATCGTCGGTATGACTCAGCGTGATTTCGATTACAAGATGAAGGCTCTTGACGAGATAATCCGCCGTGTCGGCGCCTGGAAGAGCGAATTCATGCTTGAAAAGCCAATCCACGACTGGACTCTCCTCTATCTCCTCCGTCTTGGCCACAAGAACCTGAACTACACACTCTGCGGCTCCTACGAAGGCAACTTCGGCATGTCGCCAAACGTATTTGTAACCGCCCCCCTCATGGAGTCCGCGGCAAAGCTCAAGGACGACTATGCCAAGAAGTACCCGTATATTGCGGATACGGGCGGAGACTCCGACATGGGCTCTCTCGCAATACTCGGCGGAGGCGGCGTAACCGGTTGGGAGTTCTTCACCTGCTTCGACAGATTCGACAAGGCATCCATTAAGGGCGCCTGCGACATGGTCAACATCAGCCAGAAGTGGATGGACGACCACAAGCTCGGCGTCGACATGGGACACTGGAATGCCAACGCAAGGCGCGAGGACGGCTTCAACTACACCCAGGAGCAGCACAACGAAATGCTCTCCAAGCTCCCCCAGCCTTGGGTCTGCGGTTATCAGTATCTTGTTAAGAAGGCTTTCAACCCCTACGATCTGGGCGGAAGCTACTACAGAACCTGCGACCCCGCTTCCTTCGCAAAGAAGTAATTCAAAAATTAAAAAGCGCTGTCCGTTTTTGCGGGCAGCGCTTGAGCTTGTCGAAAAAGTGTTTTCGACAAGCTTCTAGGGGGCATCCAATGCCCCCTAGATACGCGGCTTGCGCCGCGAAACCCCCGGTCGCGCACGATTTGCGCGGGCT
>JAJUHS010000026.1 GCA_029267755.1 Clostridiales bacterium | reverse complement strand
GGCGAAGCGCCGCAGGCAAGCAGGATGTTCGCACAGTCGTTGACCGTAACGTAGTTTGTGATGTTATGCACAAGCGGCGAGCCTTTTCTTACGTTTTTAAGCATTTCCTTAAGCATTTTTTCTGTCTCCAATCAGTTTGAATATGATTATCCGCAAAAGTGACGTAATTATCATTGATGGTACGGTATAGCCGAGCGGCGTATCCCAGCTCATAGAAATCCGGTAAACGGTAAAGCCCGCGGCCCACAAAATTAGGTTTGTCCAGCAGAAGTTATTGCCGGAGTAATCTCTCTTTATTACGAAGTAATCAGTTATCAAAATCGCTGCCATCGGCGCAAAAACCGAGCCAATCAAATAAAGGAAGTTCTCATACTGCGTTATCGGAGTGAATATCGCGAGAATTACGCCGATTACGCATACCGCTATCGCGACGGGTTTTTCCTTAAATTTTATAGATATGCTCTCCGAGCTCACTCCAGCCGAGTATGCGTCCAAAAAGGTAGTCGTAACGGTTGCAAAAACAACGATAATCAGGGCCGCGACGCCTAGTCCGGCGTTTATCATAATCTTTGCAATATCTGATTCTCCGGTAAAAATAGCGGCGCCCATCCCGATAGTATACATCCAGCAACTCGCGAAAAAGTAGGTCGCCGCGCTGACAAAAGTTGAAAGTCTCGGTTTTCTCGCGGTTCTGGTGTAGTCGGAAATAAGCGGAAGCCATGAAAGCGGCATGGCCACCGACAGCTCCACGGCCGTTCCAAAGCTCAAGCTATCAGAAATTATGGCAATACCATTATTTCTGAAAACTATTGAGCTTAAAATTATAGTCAGAATGAAAAGCGCTCCCAGAGCCGCAATGTTAATCTGGTTCATTCTCTTAATTCCGATCGATACCCAGAGTATAATCAGCGCGCCGATAATAATACTCCAGAGGGGTATACCGAGGCTAATAATCGAATTTGCACCCTCTGCGCCGGTTATTATCATAACCGCCGTCCAGCCAACAAGCTGCAGGATGTTAAGGCCGGAAAAAAGCACAGATCCCTTTTGCCCAAAGGAAATCTTTGCTGTTTCCATTGCGCTTTTTTCCGTTTTAGCGCCGATCAGGCCCGTAAAGTAAAACAGTATTCCTCCGATAAGGTGCCCTATCACTATCGCGAAAAGGCCCTTCCCGAAGCCGAGCGGGGCGAAATATGTGCCTGTCAGTATCTCCGCAATCGACACCGCCGCTCCGAACCATATAAGTCCGTTTGAAAAAGCCGAGGTCTTGTTTTTATCCACAGTTTTTCTCCTTTTCTTTCTGACAGAGGATAAAAATGGAGACGCCCGAAGGCGTCTCCCCTAATATACATCAAGCTAAAACTTCCTCCGTTGGCATTACCCAAATCAGGTGTAAGGGTCGAAGCTATTGCTTCCTCTCAGCCTGCACACAAGCTCCCCTGTCTTAATATTCGATTTTGAATAGCTATCCTTAAGCTCACTATATCACAGTTCCTCCAGGAATTCAAGCCCGCCGTTCCACAAAATCATAAGGGTTCCGTTTTCTACGCTGATCAAGGCGCGTCTACCCGTAAACTCGTTGCTTATGCCTATGGGCATATCGTTCGTTATGGTAGCGTTTTCCAAATGATACTTAAGCCCACTGATATTGACTCCAAGCGACATTTCGCTTTGTGAAAAAACAGAAATAATCCCCTTTGCGTCCGATGAAAATCTGATCGAACCGTTGGAAATGGCGGTGGAAACAAATCCTCCTCCGACGAGATAGCCTCTGGCTCCTCTCCGGGCTAGATATACCATTATCTGAATATTTGCAATAGAATGATCGATACGGTTGCCGAGAGCGCCCAGCAGCACGAATTTATCATACCCCATGCAAAGGCCCTTCTTTACAGCCAGCAGCATGTCCGTATCGTCCTTTACGGCAGGATGCTTAATTACGTTCGGATGCTCGGGTACGCAGCCCAGCGAGTCGAAGTCTCCTACAACGAGGTCGGCATTTATTCCGATTTCCTGTAAGTATTTTAGTCCTCCGTCTGCGGCTATAACATAGTCTTCCGGTTTGGGGAAGAAGCTTTCCCCCAAATACTTCCCGGCGCCCATAATATAGCAAACCTTGTCTTCCATCTGGCAACCCTCTTATGTTTTTTATTATTATTATCTCACACAACATATTGTTTTTCCATACAAAAGTCCGAATTTTTGCAATATAAACTGTTGCAATAAACACAAAAGTCCACAGAGCTTTGTCTGCGGACTTAAGAGCGCACTAATGCAGAATTGGAATTATTTACACTATTGTTACGAATTTCACGGAGTAAAGATCGCACATGATACGCGCATGCGTGATATAGTCCTCCAGGACGAAGTAGTTCACTCCGACTTCTCTAAGTATTCCGGCCTTGTCAACGTAAAAGCCGCCCGCAAGTGGGAATTCCGCCCTTACGCCTCTACCAATATTCTCTTTAAGAAACCCTGCTATGTATTCCTTGTTCATTACCGGCGGAGGGCCCTGCCTATCCGTCAGCATATCGTTCATAAGCTGGTCCTCAATTATCATTTTGTTCATGATATTATCGTTCATTCTGTTCTGATTATTGGCGTACTTATCCATCTGAGTATTGTCTTCAGTAACCCCAGGCATCTGGCGTGCAGGTGCGGTATTTATATTTGTGCGGTCATTCATCGGCATTCTCTGCTGTGCGTTAGGATTAAAAACCTTATTATCCGTCCAGTTTATGGCCATTTAACCTACCTCCAATTATTATGTCTGCGCATACGCGTCTGTGGGATTGTAAAAGCAATGCAGGTTTATCCTTGTGAGCCAGTATCCGGTTCCGTTATATGGGAACAGACCCGGGCAGTTGGGATTGAAAGGATTCATATACCAAAGGGATTCCGAACCTACCCCCGAGAAAACGCCGCCCCCCAAAGCCCAGTCTGCGACTCTGTAATGTATATCCTCAGGAGTCGCCACCCATACGTTCTGGGTATTTGGTTCTCCTCCGACGGTCGTCATCATGCAGGTAAACTGATAGGGCTGCTCGATAACCCTTCGGAGATCCCCCTGATTTACCCGCTGGTATTCCCCGTAAGGCACATGCACTCGGTTCATAACGACTGTGGCAACAGCCCTCATTCCGTCCTCGCCTTCTCCGCCCGCTTCACATTTTATCAGCCTTGCAAACAGCTCTCTTGTATCCACCAGGATCACCTCTATACTACTATATTCCCCTTCCCGAACTTTGACACAGCCTTCTTTAATGCAGTAAAAAAGACGCAACCGCGTCTGAAAAACAGCATAATAGTTGTAAAGTATTATTACTTTTGTAATTATAATTTTTTCTTATTTTACAATAATTATTAGTGTAAAGTATTTTAATTTTACTAGTTATTTTTAGCATTACATTCCTTTTTCTCCCAGTTGCGTCAAGCTTGTCATTCTAAAATTGGCCTTTTTCGCAACATTATAACCGGATAATGTTCAGGCGCAGGCTCCGGTCTTGTTTTTTTGCCAATATTATTGTATACTTTTAGAAACGCAGGGGAAAGGAGGGTGTTTTAGTTGAAAAGGGCCGCTTCGATTCTGGCTGTCGTTTTTTTCCTCGGTATTCTCCTATCCCTGCCGGTTACCGGCGTAACCAGCGATATTTACTTTACGGTCGTCAACGACCGTCTGCAAGAACTCAGCGACGAAACTATGCCCTATTATTCAAACGGAAAAATATATGTCCCACTGACTCTTTTCAGCCAAACGTCTTTGAGTACCTACGGAATTTATGACAGTGACAGCAATACGGCAACGATATATTCGCCTCTTCACTACCTGCGTTTCATTTTCAGCGGCGGAAACACTTACGACGATACTGGCAAGGTATACTCCTATCGGGCGATATTCCACAACTCCACCGTTTATGTGCCGGCCGAGAACGTCTGTGCGTTCTTCGGATTTGAATATTCCATGTATTATACATCTCCCGCTCCCTTTGTACGCATCAAGAACTCAAATGCACGTTTTTCCGATGCGGATTTTGCCAAGAACAAGTACCTGTCTATGCAATCCGATTATAACGCGTACCTAAATATCCCCATGCAGACCGAAACTCCGTCTGTGACACCCGCCCCGACTCCGAGCACGGCGGAGCCGGATAAGCATGCTTCCGTTTACCTTAGCTTTCGGGGTATAAACGAAAATACGCGGACCGTCCTGGACTCTCTGTCTTATTATGGCTTTAAGGCCTGTTTTTTCGTAACCGCGGATGAAATACGCCAAAACCAGGATATCATACGGCAGATTGCGGGCAGCGGGCACACCATAGGCTTTGTTTGTACGGCGAATCTGACTGAGGATTACATTAGGTGTTCGGAACTTCTTCTAACCGTCTGCAAGTTAAAAAGCATTATTGTCGCGCTCGACGGTGAATTCTCCCCCGAGCTTAAAAATGCCGCCGACAACCTGGGGCTCATCCTCTGGGGTGACTCGAACACAAAATACTACGGTTTTAATTCCTCGAAGTCCGCACTTGAAATTAATCGAATAATAGAAAGCGCGGGCGAAAGGCTGGACCTTTCATTCTACTGCTCCTCAGACACCGAGGAACTTATAGACGACGTTCTGTACTACTTATACCGTGGAGACTGTACAATTAACCTTATCAGGGAAACCTCCACTACATTTTTGCAAACAAGAGGGGTATATTGATGTCTGAAAAACCAACACTTAAAGCAATCGTACTAGCGGCTGGGAAAGGCACGCGCCTTCATTCCGAGTTGCACGATCTTCCTAAGGTAATGCGCGAGGCGAACGGGAAGCCGCTGCTCTACTACGTCCTATCCGCCCTCGGGTTCATAGAGAAAGCAGATATAACCATAGTCGTGGGATATAAAAAGGAAGCAGTCACGGCTGCATTCCAAGGCTATAACTTTGCCGTACAGGAGCTGCAGCTCGGAACGGGCCACGCCGTAATGTCCGCCGCCGAACAGCTTAAGGGGTTCGATGGCTCCGTCCTGGTATGCTGCGGAGATATGCCTCTTATTAAGAGAGAAACGCTGGAAGCGCTGGTAAAAACGCACTTTGTTGAAAATAACGCCTGCACGATACTAAGCGGCACCTCCGACGAGCCTCTGGCATACGGCAGGATCGTCCGCGATTCTAACGGCGGTTTTCTTAAAATGGTCGAGCATAAGGACTGTACTCCCGCAGAGCGTGAAATCAAGGAACTAAACAGCGGCGTATATGTGTTTGAAGCTCCGCAGCTGTTTAAAGCTCTCGGAAAGCTCCGCTGCGATAACGCGCAGGGCGAATATTATCTAACGGATGTGCCTGGCATACTCAAAAGCGAGGGAATGCGTGTCGGCGTATGCTGCCGTCATCTTAGTTCCGAGCTCCTCGGGGTCAACACTCCCGAGCAGCTCGAACTTGTGGAACGGTTGCTCAGTCAGTAGGCCAAAATAAGAGAGACTGTCTCAAGAAATATAGCCCAAAAAAAGAAGGAGCTGTAGCAAAACGAAAATTGCTGCAGCTCCCTTTTTTAGTTAACAAGAACCAGCCGCCTCTTGTGCGGTGTCAATTTGCTAAGAAGCTCATCCATCTCTGGAGGCATATAAGATGAACTGTAAGCAAACTCAACCTCAACATCATGGAGACCTGTTGCAAGCCCACCCGGTTTTTTGATTGTTAGCACCGCCGGCTTCAGAAGACCCCAATGAACATCACCATAATACTTAAGTTCTTCCTGAGAGTATACCGTTCCGCCTATTGTCCAGGTGATCTGGTCATTTTCGAATTTCTCGCCGTCTACAATCACAGTCGCCGGACGAAGCTGTGAAAGCCAGACACCTCTATAATAAGTTAACCTGATGGATAATTGAAACCCAGTTTTTTGTCCGCCGGTCCAGACATTTCTGAAGTCTTTAGATTGAATACAGTCTTTTTCCAGCATCCCCTATTCCTCCCCCAGTAAGCGTTTCATCATTAATTGGTGTTTTCGAAGCTGATCGGAAGTATATCCTGGTACATCCTGGTTTGGTCCTTCATATTCGCTGAGCAAGTATCCTCCCCAATTGTTCTTCAGCAGCACCTCAATAATCTTATCGTACGGTGTTGTTGTCTCCACAAAATCGTCAGACATATTATAAAACTTAGCATGGCAGGCATATGTATACGGGAGAAGCGGCGCAAGATCTTCTACAGGACTGAATATTGAGTCTGCTGCCGCCATCCAGTTTGATGGAAGCGGATTCGTCTGCATTGTTCCAAAATCTATTGTAAGGCCAAAATACTTGGTTTTGGTTTTATTGATAAAATCTATATAATTATCAATCATCTGTGATTTCAGAAGCGTCGGATGATGGATTTCCGGGCACAATCTGACATTGTATTTTTCGGCGTCGGGCAGTGCCATTTCTATGAACTCACGCCAGTTTTTAACAGGTGTCAGTGCGCCGTCTATAACGCCCAGCTTTGTTCTCATAACAGTGAATCCAAGCTTGTTGGCGAGCTTTATATCTTTCAGAAGCCTGTCATAGGATTCTTTAGTGCTGAGTTCACGGCCAGGATACAATCTTGAATCGACCCAATGTCCATATTCAACCGGTTTGATCTTGTATTTCTCAAGCATTTTAAACCAGTTTTCAAGCCACGCATCGGTTGGCTCCGGATAATTATCAATATGCGAATTTGCTAGTATCTCTAATCCCTCGGCCCCCATGCCGTGCATATCTGCTAGCATGTCCTCAAGTGTCATTGTTGTTCCAAATTCACCGAGATAACTGTAAAGGGCAACACCCCGTTTTGGTTTAATGCCGTTTGAGTAACTCATTGGTATCCCTCCAGTATAAAATTAAGCTTTTTCCGCTGTACTCTCACCTCAATTGGTTAATCCGGCAATTGCCGTGCCGATCAGCGTGGAGTTTTCCACCTTTATGAACTCACAGAAAATGCCCATCTTGTCGTTCAGATAATGCTTTACATAATAATCAAGATGCTTCCTGAACTGTGCTGACTTATAAAATGTTGTACCTTCCGCAGCGATACAGACTGGCAAACAGGGGTTTCTACCTTTCCCGGATTTGATAATAACTGCAGCCAGGCTCATCGCTGTCAGCCGTGCCGCTCTCTCAATGAACATGTCGATCAGGTAGTACATTGTTATGCGGTCATTGTCACATTCAGGATCAAGGCGGCACATTCCCCTTGCAAGGACATTTGTGTCAGAAAACGGATACAGACAGAACTCATTGATATCACGCGACGTCAGACCCGTGACACCTGTAAAATATCGGGAAAATTCAGCAGAAAAAAGGCCTTCAAGAATTGCCCTACTAATAATTTCGTACAGCAGACTGCCCTGATATGCGCCGGAGATCATCTTTTCAAACTTCTGCGCCCCAGGGTCGGCTGTACTACAGTCGAAGTCGATATCAATGCTGCCCCTCGGTGCCTCAGCGAATCCGCCCGACTCCGTATTGATGATCGTGATCCCCGGTTTTGAGCTAAGCTCAGGCAGTTTTGTTATGTTTTCGTTGTATTCCATATAGCAAATGTTAGTACCTGTTCCCAAGATAAACCCGATATAGCTACCAAATTTTCTTTCCGGGCAAGCTGCTTTTCCTCCGAGAAGTGTCGCGACCGTGTCGTTGAGTATGACAACGGTTTTATGCTCCTTAACCCCCTTGTTTTCAAGCGCTTGCAGCAATGAATCCCCGATTATGTCTCCGTCCATGCCCTTGACCTGAACCTCTTTGTCAAAATATAGAAGCTTTCCATCCTTATTGGGCAGGATCTCGGTGGGAAACGAAAAACACCATCCTATTTTGCTGCATCTGTCAATTACCGGCATCAGGTAACCTGAAATTGCATCATAGAATTCTTCCCTGGTTATTTCACCTGTCGACCCTGGCATTGGATAGCTTCTAAAATACTCTATAATCGGTTTTTTATCGCCGTCAAAGCTGACAACAGCGACCCTGAAGTTCGTACCGCCCGCATCCATCACCGCCACTGGTTCATTTACTGATATATCGCCTTCTGGGTTAATATAGGTACTGATCATTCTTAGGGAACTCTCCGCTCCGTCCAACCCTCGCTCCATATCACGCAGAAAATCCCTGCACCCTTGCCCGATATCGACGGCACCGTAGTGCATTCCATACTTTTTAAGAAATTCTTCTACGCGTATTTTTATTTCTATCATGCATTACCCCGCAATACTGTAATTAAAGGACAAACTGTGCAAGATGGTTCCGGCTTATTAGCAGTGACTTTTTTCTGGAGTCCAGAGAATCCTCAAAGGCCTTGTCTTCCACCTCAATGCAAGCCGGGCCTTTGTAGCCGATATCTGTTAAAGCGGAAACAAATTTTCCCCAGTCGACATCGCCAAGACCTGGGAGCTTTGGGGCCATATACTCCAAAGGTGTTGCCATAATTCCCACCTGATCCAGAAGATTGCGATAAATCTTGATATCCTTAAAATGTACATGAAACATTTTGTCTTTGAACTCGTAGATTGGCTTAATGTAATCCATATGCTGCCAAACAAAATGCGACGGATCAAAATTGAGGCCGAAACACGGGCTTGGAATCATGTCGAACATTTTTCTCCAAATAGCTGGCGTTGTGGCTAGGTTGAGGCCACCCGGCCATTCATCCTTAGTAAAAAGCATAGGGCAGTTCTCAATGGCCACCCTGACGTTCAATTCTTCGGCATATTTTATGATCGGCGTCCAGACTTCCTTAAATACGACCAAGTTTTCCTCAATAGTTTTGTTCTTATCTCTGCCGATAAACGTTGTGACAAGGTTGATCCCGAGAAGGCTTGCAGCCCTAATAACCTTAGTGATATGGGCCGTATAGAAAGCTTTCTTCTCCTCTTCAGGGTCCAGAGGATTTGGGTAATACCCCAGGGCGGAGATTGCAATACTTTTTGACGCTAGGTATTTATTAATGTAATTAATTTTTTCGTCGCTCAAGTCGGAAACATCTATATGTGTGACGCCGGCATACCGACGTTCTGCCTTGCCGACCGGCCAGCACATCATCTCAACGCAGGAAAACCCGTACGACGAAGCCAGGTCGACGACCTCTTCAAAAGACTGATCGCCCAGTATAGCGCTTACAAATCCTAGTTTCATTGTTTTCACCTTTCTAAATGCTCAGAATGTCACCGGCATACCGGTTTCCGCCGATTTATATATGGCTTCCAGAATCTGTGTCACAACAATTGCCTGTTCGGGCTTCACCATCGGTTCGGTATCGTTTAACACAGCATCAATCCACTGTATTGCCTCTGCATCCGCTGCTGACAGCCCGCCGCCTTCAAAGAAGGCCACGCCACCGCCTTCAGAAGGAGATGTTTCAACCAGCTGGCCGTATTTTTCAGAGTTGAATATCACATATCCCTTATCCAAGAACGCTTGCCCGAACATCTCGGCGCCGCCCTCAGTCCCACAAAGCGTAACTTGAGCCTCCTTTGGACGGATCATATTCAGCGCCCAGGCAGCCTCCAGAAAAATAGTCGAGCCGTTGTCCATCTTTATGTAGCCAAAGGCGGAATCCTCTGTTTCAAAGGTTTCCGGATTCCATGGGCCGAACATGTTGCCGCCCGGCTTATCCTTAAGCTTCTGGTAGGATGAGCCCACCACCAGCTTCGGCTTATAGTTGTCCATCATCCAGAGCGTCAGGTCCAGGGCGTGGGTACCGATGTCGATCAGAGGACCACCGCCCTGCTTGGATTTATCAGGGAAAACGCCCCAAGTGGGAACGCCCTTGCGGCGGACAGCGTGAGCTTTGGCAAAATAGATTTCGCCCAGTTCATTATTACGGCAGGCCTTGTACAGCTGCTGGGAGTCTGCGCGGAAACGGTTCTGGTAACCAATGGTCAGTTTTTTTCCTGTCCGCTTTGCCGCATCCAGCATTTTTTGCGCTTCGGCTGAATTAATTGCCATCGGCTTCTCACACATGACATGCTTTCCTGCCTCCAGGGCATCCACGGTAATCTGGGAATGGGAAACGTTGGGTGTCAACACATATATGATATCAATAGACCCATCCTTCAAAAGCTCTTTATAATCTACATAAACTTTTGCGTCAGCAGTTCCATATTCCTTTGCCGCTTTGGCTGCGCGATCCTCCAGAATGTCGCAGAAGGCGGTCATTTCAACTTTGTTTGACAGTTTCTTTACAGCCGGCAGGTGTTTCTGAAAGGCGATGCCGCCACAGCCGATAAATCCAGCCTTTAATATTTTTTTACTCATTGGTTATCTCCTCCTGTTTTGGTAAGTTTACTATGACTTCCCTAGTCCTGACTCCCTCAAAGGGTACCGGGATATATGCGACCCTGATGACAACCGCCAAGGTAACCTCGTGCTTTCCGGCCGAGAGCCCTCCGGGCTGATCAACATAGATCGTCCCTTGTGTGCCGTATTCCCATTTATATGTGGTGACAGTTTCCATCTCACTCAGCGTAAACCAGTCCTCCCCATCCGCGGAGAACCGGATCTTTTCCCGCTCAACCGGGTTGCCGTCCACTGATACACGTATGTCATGTATCATAGAATATGGGATTCCTCTATAATACGGAATCAGCGTTTTCAGCTCGAACCCGCTAAGCTTGCCATCCGATTCAACATTTCTGAAGGTATTTTCCGTAAAAATATAGTTATCAAACATTTTAATCACCTCGATGTCGACTGTATCAGCCGCTTCAGCATTTCCTGATGCTTTTTTACCTGGCCGAGATCGTCAATTGGCTGGTCAAACAGCACGAACCGCTGACCCTCATATTCTGACGCCACATAGCCGTCGTACCCCTTGCGCGTCAGATAGGCAATGAACTCATCATATGGGATTGAGTACTCGGCTCCGTCGTCCGTCATCTCATAAAACTTCCCATGGAAGTGCTTGATATACGGAAAATAGTCATCGAGAATTTCAAATTTGCTGTTTTCGTAACCGCTGCAGAAGATGGCATAGATCATGTCCGTCTCACTGCGGAAGAGCTTCTTCAGATCTTCCGGGAAAACATGGGCGTTTCCCGTTCTGCTTTCGAAGTACTGCAACGGGTCTAAACCTTGATCAAAAATATTGTCAACGTACGCGCCAACTTCCGGATTCATGCCTAGACCCAAGAAATAATTCTTAGAGATTCTCGGGTGCCTGCGGCAAAAGATTCCCGTATCCACTACAAGGCCTACATATTTGGAATCAAGCTTTTTCATGACGTCAATAAAAGCCTGCGTCATGGGATGGCTGAAGCTCATTCCCGCGTGAACCTCCAGTGCCAGTGTAACGTTGTATTTTTCCGCCGTAGACAGCGCCGGTTCAATGATCTCGGGCGGCGTCATAGATACCAGGCGTATAAGGTCAAACCCCAGGCGGTTTGCCAGCTTAATCTCATCCACCAGCATCTTTACGCTCTCTTTTGTGGTGAGAACCCTGTTTTTATACAGCTTTGTATTGATAAAGATATCGTTGCACACCGGCTTCAGGTTATATTTCTCAATCAACCGGTCCCAGTTCTTCAAAGATCCCTCGCTGGGGTATGGCGTCCCTTGCATCATTTGATCCGTGATGAATTCAACACCCTCGACACCGATGTCCACAAGAAAACTGAATAGATCCTCCAGCGTCATAATTCCTCTGGCATATTTATCCTGCAGACTATACAGGCTAACGGCACGTTTAATTTGACTCATTTTCTGCTCCTTTCGCCGCTCTTGCTTATTCAAATGAAACTACACTGTTCGTTTCATGGGACTTAAATGCTGCGTCTACCAGCTTCATAACCCGCATCACCTGATCGTTCTTGACAATTTGCTCAGTCTCGCCGCGAACAGCAGCAAATACATTCCGATAAAAATCTTTTTCGTCTGCCTTAACACGGGGCAGCGGACGCTCCTCTACCGAGCCGTCCATGCGGAGCGCCATCGTTTTTGTAAAACCTGCGCCGGCAATAACAGGGTTAACGTCGGCGCTGCTCTCATCCACCAGTACGGTCATTCTGCCGTTCATTTCCCAGTCCTCGATGACAGCCGTACCCTTATCGCCGCAGACGTACCATTTAGGCAGACTGATATAATTACAGGTACCCACATCCACAAGCACAGTTTTTCCGTTTTCGAACTCCAGCTGGAGAATAAAGCCGTCATCTACATCCTTACCGGACTGAAAGGACAGGCGGCAGTAGACTGTTTTGATTTTGCCCTCTACCAGAAGCAGCAGTCTATCCAGAAGGTGGACGCCCCAGTCCAGCATCATCCCTCCGCCGCTCTCCTTGAGCCGGCGCCAGTCGCCGGGAATGCCACGAGACCCGTGGATGCGTGATTCTATATGAAATACCTCGCCGATAAGCTTCTCATCATAGATCTTTTTGATAGTCAAGAAATCTTCATCCCATCGGCGGTTCTGATGTACGACGAACAACTTTCCCGTCTTTTGAGACACCTCAAGGATTTCACACAATTCTGCACTATTCAGCGTAACTGGCTTTTCGCAAATAACATTTTTTCCCGCTTTAAGTGCTTTTATGGCCAGTTCCTTGTGTGTGTTATTCGGTGTGGCAATCAGTACTATATCAATATCTCCGTCGCCGAGCAGCGTTTCATAATTCTCATAGGCGATAAATCCACTGTCCTGCGATGCTTTCTGCCTGTCCTCCTTAAGATCAAACGTTCCTTTTACAACAGCTTCCTCAACCAATGAAAGTTGTATGGAATGCTGTGTTCCCATGCCGCCGAAGCCGACAATTGCTATGTTATATTTATTGTTTTTCAATTGAGTGCACCACCAGTTTAGTTTTTTGTATGAACGTTGAGCTTTAGTTAACTTTTTAAACGCTTAGTCCCGTTTGCTTTTTGGTATGTATCAAACGCCATTGCGACTATCAAAATTGTCCCTTTGGCAATATATTGCGCATAAACACCCAAGCCGATAATCTGCATTCCATTGGCTAAAATCCCGAGAATGAAAGCGCTGACGACCACGCTCCAGATTTTACCTTCTCCACCTTGGATTGCTACACCGCCCAAAACAGCGGCTGTAATGCATGTGAACTCGGTTCCTGTCGCCATACTTGCATTTGCAGAACCTGTTCTGGACACCAGCAAAACAGCACTAATTCCAAAAAAAACGCCGGCCAGAGCAAACACCATCATTTTGGTTTTTTCGACTTTAATCCCCGCAAGATTCGCAGCTTCAGGATTTACGCCAACGGCATATATCAATCTTCCAAGGTATGTTTTATTGAGGATGAAGCTCGCTGCCGCGATAAGTATGACCATTATCACCGCCACCAGTGGAACAACACCGAATATCGTTCCCTGACCAATAAATTTAAACGCCGCAGGGAGATTAAAAATTGCTTTTTGGTTTGTAAATATATTTGAAATGCCTGAATAGATCGTCATAGTGCCAAGCGTTACCATGAGCGCATTTATTTTGAACTTAACAGTGATAAAACCGTTCAGCATACTTAATAAAACAACGACCGCTATCGATAATATGATTGTCAGCCAAATTGGTATATTCCACCATACTAGACACGCCGCGGCAATTACGCCGCCAATACTTATCTCATAACCAGCTGAAAGATCAACGCCACCGCCAATAAGTAGGATAGCCATGCCTAATGATGCCACAACCATATACGCATTCTGCCAGAGAATATTCAGTATATTGCTTCCAGAAAGAAATTTTGGGTTTATGATTCCAAAAACAAGAATACACAAAACGAAAACAATTATAATAACATATTTTTGCAAAATGCCCATTATTGAAAAGCGTTTGCTGTCAAAACGTTCTTTAGGCTGCCTGTTCATCTATTTATTCCTCCGGCTAAATATTCCTCGACGCAAGTTCGAGAATGTGCTGCTGATTAAACTCGGATTTTGCTATTTCACCCGTTATTCGCCCTTCTGCCATAACTAAGATCCTGTCGCTCATTCCTAATAATTCTTCCATATCGGATGACACCATGATGATAGCTTTGCCTTCATCAGAAAGCCTCCTCATCAGATGATATATTTCTTCCCTTGCACCGACATCGATCCCCCTAGTCGGTTCGTCAAAAATCAGCACATCCGTTCTTGCCGCCAGTACTTTTGCCAGCACGACCTTTTGTTGGTTGCCGCCGCTGAGATTAGATACCTGCTGCTCCATTGACGGTGCCTTGATATTGAGCAGGTCATAATATGTTTTTGAGAGTTCCTGCTCCATTTTACGGTTGACGACCCCATATTTCGAAATACGCTTTATATTTGAAATGCAGATATTCCATGCAATCGACATTGTCAAAAAAGCACCCTGCTGTTTTCGATCCTCGGGAATAAGACCAATACCCAACTTAAGCGCCTTTGCAGGAGAGTTTATTCTGGCCAGCTTACCTCCGACCAATATTTCTCCGCTTTCCAGTTTCTCGGCACCATAAATAATACGCATGAGCTCTGTGCGTCCAGCCCCAACCAGTCCCGCCATACCAAGAATCTCACCTTTTCTTACGCTCAAGGAGATATTGTGGACACCGTTTCCCGTGACATTGATGACCTCTAAAGCCTTATCAGACGGCATAACCTGCGGTCCTGGGTAGGACGTTTTTAATTCTCTGCCTACCATCAGGCTGATGAGCTCTTTTCTGGTTGTCGCACTTACCATATTAGTGGCAATATACTTACCGTCACGCATCACTGACACTCTATCAGCTATCGTAAAAATCTCATCAAGACGATGTGAAATATATATTATTGTAACGCCGCTTTGTTTCAGTTCACGAATAATCTCGAATAACTTTTCCACTTCAGCAATCGATAGTGGGGCAGTAGGTTCATCCATAATAATGATTTTAGCCTCTTTGTGAATCGCTTTTGAGATCTCAACAATTTGTTTTTGTCCGGGAGATAGTTCCTTCACCGGAATGTCCGGGCGGAAATTGACATTGAACCTGGCAAAAATATCCGAAGCCACCGCATTCAATCTTTTAAAATTAACCAAATTCCCATGGCCAGGCTTTTCTCCGACGAATATGTTTTCAGCCGCCGAAAGAGAATCGAACAAGTTGAACTCCTGGTAAATAACAGAAATACCATTCGATATGGCTTCCTGCGGAGTAGTTTTATAAAAAGTCTTGCCATCCAGGATGATTTCGCCAGAATCCGGCTTTACGGCACCTGCGATTATTTTTATTAGTGTCGATTTCCCGGCACCGTTTTCGCCTACAATAGCATGGACTTCGCCTTTCTTAAATTCTATGGATACATCGTCAAGGGCAAGAACGCCGGGGTAAGCTTTTTTAATATTTTTAAGTACCAGTATTTTTTCATCCATATTAAGACCCCTTAAAGGTTTGGTGGGTAGCTGACTATACCCACCAAAACCTCCATTCAATCGAGATAATTCTATTTAATTGTTCCGCTCAAGGCTTCCTTGAGATTGTCTGGTGTAACCTTGTAGAGCTCTGAAAGCTGGTCTTTGTTAGTGAGCTGGTTGTTCAGCAGCTTTGTGGTGTAATTAACGATGTCCAAATACATGTCTTCCTGTGATTTACCCATCATAATAGTACCGCGCCAGATGCTCTCGTTCTTAACAGATTTTCCAATCGCATCAATTGCCGCGCCGTTGAAATCAATACTGAAGGTGGCGAACTGTGCTTTAGCCTTTATGGCCGAATTAAGCGACATAGCATAAGCGTCAACGCCCATTGCAGTGTCAGAATTGTAACTTAAAATAACTTTAATTTCAGGGTTTGTCAGCATAAGGTTCTCTGCCGCTGTTTGACCGCCTTTATTTGTGGTATCAACACCTACAGTAGCGGCAATTTTAGCTTTCTTTGTCAAATTTGTGATTTCCTTAAATCCGTCGCTTCTGGAAGCCGCCGTTGGCTTGTCTCTGTTTTCAAAAATTGCTACTGGTATGGTTCCGTCTTTTGCGTCCGGGAAGGTTTTCTCAATCCAAGCTGCTGCCATTTCCGCTTCTTTTTTACCAAGAGCATAGTCATCTGAGCCTAAGAACAAATCATACTGGGAAAGCTTTTGAGAGAAGGCCACGATCTTGACACCTTTATCCTTTGCCTTTTTGATAGCATCCGTGATACTGGTGGGATCAACAGCCATAATGATAATTGCGTCCACACCCAGCGATGTAAAGTTTTCAATTTGTTCGATTTGTTTTGCTGGGTTTAGATCTGCCGATGCAATTTCAAACTTGTAGCCTAGAGCTTTAAATCTTTTTTGGAGTTCAGTTGCGAGATTAGACATGAAATCCCCTTGTGTTGTTAAGGTTGAATATCCAATGTAAAAGCTCTTTGTGGCTGTCGGACTTGCGCCGCCCGGAGCACTGGAAGTTACTGCTGCCGACGGATTTGCTGTTTTTGTCGGTTGTGTCCCACAAGCTGCCAATGAGAAAATTAAAATAAGCACAAGAAAAACACTGACTATTTTACGCATGATGTTATCCTCCTTAAAGCTTGATATTTGAAGTATATAATGGACCAATACAGAATGCTTCTAAATAATTGTCTTTTTTTCTATATAAACATAATTAATTATTAAGCCTCTCAAAAAGCACTTATTGACTATGTCAATATCTTAATATACAATATTAACATGATATGTCATGCTATGTACGAACCGATTAAGCATTTTGCACAAATAGTAAAAATTGTTTTTGACGCGGTTAGAGGTGATAAGTTTGTCAAACATTACAAAGTCTAATTATGAGATATCTATTTTAAGTATAAGCAAGCTCGCAATAGACATAAACCCAGTCATTCAGGTTTTCCATATTTTAAAAGGTAACGCGGCTATACTCTATAACGATAGACGTGTTTTATTGGAGGAATCAGATATCGCTTTGCTCCCGCCGGGGATAAACTATCAGGTTCAGTCTGATACAAGCAACGCAATACTCAACATTGGAATAAACCCCGATATGCCTGCAACTGGTTTTGCACGCAATATGGAGCCTAATATAATCCTATCTTCAGATTTTACGCAACAAAACCATACCAGGCTTCGTGAGGTTCTGACAGAAATCGCCTGTGCGAATTTTAAAAAGGAAAACTATAGAGAGCAAGAAATATATTCTTTAATCTACAAATTGTTAGGACTCATCGCTGAAAACAGAAAAATACATATCGAACAATCTATCAGTAGAGATGAAGATGGTGTGGCATCTCATAGATTGAATTCGATCAAAGCTTATATTAACGAAAATTTTCGCTTACCTATTACGCTAAGTGACCTAGCACGAGATCAGTTCTTGACTCCGCAATACTTGTCGAGGATTTTTAAAAAGATTTTTGGAATGAACTTTTTTGAATACCTTAATAATATACGTCTTAACAGTGCGGTATTGGATCTTGTTAATACAAATGATTCTGTTATCAGGATCTCCTTTGACAACGGTTTTCCCAATGTTGCGGCATTCACTAAAGTGTTCAAAGAAAAATATAACATGACACCACAGCAATATCGGAAACATGTTTTACAAAGGCAGCGTGATATTTTTCGCGACGCTGAAGCCGATTACACGAAAATTGACTTTAAAAGTGTTGAAAGTCATTTTAGTACGAACTTTAATTCCAGTCGTATTGAACCAAAACTATCACGACCGGAAAAAACATTATATATTGATGCCGATGTTTCATTGTATTCTCCACTTAAATTAGTATGGAATGAAGTTCTCAATCTTGGGTTTGCCTCCGACATCGGCAAATCGAAATTAAAAACGCAAATAGAATTATTTCAAAGTAAAATGAGTTTCAAATATGCCCGATTTCAGGGAATATTTAACGAAGATCCGGCAATTGTACCAGCTAATAAACTAAAGCGTAATTTCTATAATTGTGACAGCCTTATTGATTATCTGTATTCTATCAATCTGCTTCCATTTATAGAAATAGGCAACAAGCCTAAAAAAATAAACTATCGCCCCAAAAGAAACCTATTTAACGAAGAGAAAAACTATACTTATTTAGACAATTCGCAGCTTGAAGAAGTTTTCAAGGAATTTCTTAAGCATTGTATAAATCGATACGGGGTTTCGGAGGTAGAAAAATGGAAGTTTGAATTTTGGGCTGAACATGATGAATTTTTAAGATATGATGATAGTTATATCAAGGGATATATTTCAACGTACAGTAACTTATCTTCAATAATTAAATCAATTATTCCCAATGCACAGCTTGGAGGTCCTGGTTTTAATATGGCCGCGGATATAAATGTATTGGGATGCATCATATCAGGTTTAAAGAATCTTGGTATAACACCTGACTTTGTTTCGTTCTATAGCTATCCCTATACAATAATGAGATCTAAAGAAGTAAAGGGCGGTCCGGGCGAAGGCGATCACTCTGTTTTGTGGGACAAGAATGGTTATTTGCGGAATTTAAAGGCAGCGAAAAAATATGTTAAGACAATAAATTCTGACATTAAAAACTTTTATATTACCGAATGGAATGTAGATTTCAGCAACAGAAATTTCCTCCATGACTCATGTTTCAAAGCGCCGTTTATATTGCAGACAATCATAGACAGTAATGATATAGTTAATGGTCTTGGGTATTGGTTGTTATCGGATATTTCGTCAGAATATGTTGATTCTGACAGCTTACTGTATGGCGGCGCCGGGCTGATTAATAGGAGCGGCATAAGAAAACCAGGGTATTTTGCGTATGATTTTCTTTCAAAACTGGGATGTTATCTGGTTAAGAAAGGCGAAAACCATATTATAACCCGGCATTCGGATAATGAATTTGAAGTGCTTGTTTTTAATTATAAATATTTGAGCAATTATTCGCTAATAAATTATGATTATGAAAAGGATTTGCGCCAAATCAACAATCTTCTTGAAGACCTGGAAAATCTATCAGTAACTGTTCAGCTTAGAAATGTCAGGAAAGGAAAATACAGTATAAAGCAATATGTATTAAGTAGTGAACATGGTAGCTTGCTGGATGAATGGATCAGACTAAGTGCTCCGGAAAACTTACACCAGAGCGAAGTGGAATATCTTCGAAATATATGCGTCCCTAAACGTCAGATTTTCAAAATGAACAGCACCGAAACGGGTGATTTAATACTTAATTGTAATCTACTGCCTAATGAAATTGATTTTTATTTTATAAGGCTCGAGCTTGACTAGAACCGTTGTAATAAACGTCTCCGCTAAAAAAAGAATTTGGCGAGACGCCTACCGCTTACAGAAGGCGAAAGATCACTTAATCGCTTTAATACATTTTAACGCCGCAGAGTTGTTACAGCAGCTCTGCGGCGTTTTTGCTGATAATTTGCTAATCCTATTAAAATCCT
>JAJUHS010000039.1 GCA_029267755.1 Clostridiales bacterium | reverse complement strand
CGCGATAGTAATTGCGTTTTTGACAGCAGAGCTTGCCATTCCTATAACAATCGGGCGAATCTTTATAGTAACAAAAATAAAAGCGGATAACAGCAGCAGTAAAACTGCGGTAATTATTATCAGAATCCTGTTTCTCCTTACCGGGGCGGTTCCACGGCTTCTCATCAGGCGAAGCCTTCTAAAAAATCTTCTGATCGGCATAATGGCACCCCCTTCATACAATGTGTATTCGGAGGCACGCCGATTTATCCGTTTTTGAGGAGTTCAGCAGCTTTCATTATCCCGATTTTTCCCGATTCGAAGGTGAGGCCGCCCTGCAAAAACGCACAGTACGGCTCCCTCATAGGAGCATCCGCAGAAAGCTCGATCGAGGCACCCTGTACGAAGGCGCCGGCTGCCATTATTACCTGGCAGCCGTAGCCTGGCATGTCCCATGGCTCCGGAGTAAGAAATGAATCGACCGGCGCCCCCTGCTGAATACCGAGGCAGAAGCGTTTGACCAGCTCAGGACTGTCAAACCTTACCATCTGAATTATGTCCGAACGCTTTGCGTCCGGGAGCGGGTGGCTGTCGTAACCCATCAGTCTCATCAGAGCCGCACAGAAAACGGCGGTTTTAAGAGCCTGAGCAACAGTGTGCGGTGCCATGAAGATTCCCTGATAGAGCATTCGGCTATTGCCGAGCGTCGAGCCGCATTCCCCCCCTATGCCGGGAGTCGTAAGCCTCATTGCCGCCGCCTCAACGAGCCCGGCCTTGCCTGCAATGTATCCTCCCGTAGGCGCGAGCCCGCCGCCCGGGTTCTTGATAAGCGAACCCGCAATCAAGTCCGCCCCAACCTCAGTCGGCTCGATTTCCTCGACGAATTCACCGTAGCAGTTGTCAACTATCACCGCAGCCTCTGGGTTTACTCTGTGAACGATTTCGCAGAGCTTTCCTATCTCCGCGACTGACAGCGCATCGCGCTCGGAATAGCCGCGTGAGCGCTGTATGGCGACAGCCTTTACGCTTTTGTCCGCCGCCGCCTTCGCAAGAGCGTCACAATCCGGCTTCCCGTCCGGCTTAAAGTCCACCTGCCTGTAATTAATTCCGTAATACTTCAGCGAGCCGGGGTAGTTTCCCGAGAGGCCTATCGACGCCTGAAGCGTGTCGTAAGGCAGCCCAGTCGCAGACAGCAGTGTATCGCCGGGACGGAGCGCCGAAAAGAGCGCCGCCGTAATAGCGTGCGTGCCGTTTACAAAGCCGATCCGCACCAGCGCTGCCTCTGTCTTGAAGATATCCGCGTATATAAGGTCAAGAGTGTCCCTGCCCTTGTCGTTGTAGCCGTAGCCTGTCGTCCCAGCGAAAAAGGTCTCAGATACGCGGTGCCTGTGAAAGGCGTTTAAAACCTTGGCCGTATTTTTTTCCGAAATTCTGTCTATCTCCGCGAAAACCGGCGCAATTTCAGCCGTCGCCCTTTCGGACAGTTCCAGAATTTCGGCGCTTATCTCTGGCATAACTTATTCTCCCTGTACTTTTATAAATAATCTTGCAAGCTTTAAAAGCGCCTCAAAATCGCTTATTTTCCCGACACATGAGGGCGAATGGATGTTTCTTATCGCCGCAGCGATTCCAACGACCTTAGTTCCCATACCCGAGCGCTGGATGGCTGAGGCGTCCGTTCCGCCCGCTACCATCCGCTTCGTCTGCCAAGCAATACCGTTATCCTCCGCGAGCTTCGTAACGAGCGCAAAAAGCTCCCTGTCGTATATAGCTCCCTTATCCATGAAGGGTATTACGACGCCCTTTCCCGGTGTGCATATACGTTTTGTTTGCGGTACCCCGGGCATATCTGCCGCCGTCGTACCCTCGACTATCAATGATATTTCAGGATTTATTCTATAAGCCGCAACTGATGCTCCGCGAGTTCCAACCTCCTCCTGAGCGGTAAACGCAAACCATGTGTCAACCGCAAGCTCATCTTTCAGAAGCTCAAGCATAACCGCACAGCCTATTCTGTCGTCAATGGCCTTGGCCTTGAGAAACCCGTCGCCGAACTCCATGACCTGCGGATCGAAGGTACCTACATCGCCTAGAGCCGCAATTTTCCCGGCTTCCTCCCTCTTGTCTGCGCCAATGTCGATATAGAGGTCTTCCTGCTTCGGCACGTTTTCATCCCCGCTGCTTTTGGCATGATGCGCCGCCTTTACGGCGATAACGCCCGCGGCTCCGTTTATGAAAACACGCTGGCCCAGAGCAACCCGCCTGTCGACCCCGCCTACGAAATCGAACTTCAGATATCCGTCGTCGGTAATGCCGGTTATTATCACGCCGACCTCGTCCATGTGCGCGGCAAGCATAAGACGCTTTTCCGGGGCTTTTCTGCCCTTTTTGAAAACCAGTACGTTGCCGAGGCTGTCAGTAATCATTTCGTCGGCATAAGGCCCTGCCTCCGCTTTGATGTAATCGGCCACCTCGTTTTCCATTCCCGAAACGCCCGGAAGGGCGCACAGCCTTTTAAGAGTTTCAATCAGCATTACAGCTCACCGCCTTTCAAAGCAAAAGCGGCGATAAGCTCGGCTACCGCATAAGCATCGGAAAGCCTCAGTGTTTCTATCGGGGAGTGCATATACTTTATCGGCAGCGAAACAACAGCCGTTGGAACTCCCTCGCGGCTTGTCTGCATTACCCAGGCGTTCGTACCCGAATTGCCCCCCATAACCTCGGTCTGAAATGGAATTTTCTTTTCCTCCGCGAGTGAAACAAGCTTATTGTAAAGGCTTCTTGTAATGTTCGGGCCGATGCCGATTGCCGCTCCGCCCCCGGAAATCATGGCGTCGTCCTTTTTGTAATCCGGCGTTTTGGCATATGTCACATCAACCGCCACTGCATAGTCAGGCATAACGCCGAATGTTCCAGTCATAGCCCCTCGGAACCCCAACTCCTCCTGTGCGCTTCCCATAACTATAAGGTCTATATCCAGATTTTCATCTTTCATAAGATGAAGCGCGTATATTATCGACGCCAAGCAGGCGCGATTGTCCATTGCCTTTCCGCAGAGTACGCCGCCGCCCATTTCAAAGCATTCCGCCGCAAAAACCACCGGGGCGCCGATCGGCACCGCAGCCTTTGCGTCCCTGTCGCTCAGCCCTATATCTATGGAAATATCCTCAAGCTTTATAGCCTTGTTCATTTCATCATTGCTCAGCGCATGCACAGGCATGCAGCATACCGTTCCGTACATCGGAGGGTCTGTCAGCACCTTGACCTGACGCGCGGGCAGCATCCTGACGTCGGGTGAGCCGATGCCGGTTAATCTAAGGAAACCTTCCTCAATTCCCGTAACGATAAAGCCCACCTCATCTATATGCGCATCAAGCAGTAGCTTTTTGGCGCCGGGTTTTCCGCAGCTTTTATATCCTATTAAATTGCCCATTGTGTCTGTCCTTATTTCGTCCATATACGGCCCTATCAGCTCGGCAACGCGCTTTGATACGGCAAGCTCGCTTCCCGAAGGCCCCGGGATCGAGGACAGCTCACTGATGATCTCCTTCAGCTCCATCTGCTCACTCCAGCTCGTAGATTATTTTTTTAAAGGTTTCTCCCCGCTCTGCGAAGTTTTTGAATTTATCGAACGAAGCGCTTGCGGGCGAAAGTATCACAATGTCCCCACCGACGGCGGCTCTTGCCGCCGCACGCACCGCGTCCCCGAAATCGTCCAGCTCGATGATTTGCGGGCCGCCCTCCTTATATCCCTGGGAATTTTCGACCGCCGCCCTTATCTTCGGCGCCGTATTGCCCGTGAGAACCAACGTTTTGACATGCTCAACTATTTCTGGCCCGAGAACGTCATAGGGAATGTGCTTATCATATCCGCCCGCGATAAGGATAACCTTCTGCTTGAAGGAACGAAGGCCCGCTATCGTACGCGACGGGCTGGAGGCAATCGAATCGTTGTAGTATGAAACGCCGCGGAGCCTGCGCACGAGCTCGATGCGGTGCTCGACTCCCTCGAACTTCATAGCCGTCCTTCTGCATATATCCCCGCCTACAATATCGCCGACGGCGGCAAATGCTGCCATATAGTTTTCAATGTTGTGTATTCCCGGAAGCTTTATTTCCTCCGATTTTACTATTTCGGCAATTGTTCCGTTCTGAGCGCGTAAAATTGCTTCTCCGTCATAGTAATAGCCGTTTTCCGGCCTTTCCGTTCTTGAGAAGAACGCGACCCTGCCTTTAGCGTAATCGGCGAATTCGCACGTGATTTCATTGTCCGCGTTAAGCACAAGCAGATCCGTTTCCTTTTGATGCAGGAATATGTTCTCCTTTGCCTTTATATACTCGCTCATCGTCTTGTGATAATCGAGGTGGTTCGGTTCAAGATTAGTAACCACCGCTATTTGAGGACTCTTTTTCATCGTCATAAGCTGGAACGATGAAAGCTCAAGAACGGCCCAATCGTCCTTGCGCATATCGTCGGCCTTTGAAAAAAGCGGGGTGCCGATATTGCCTCCGAGATAAACCTGCTTTCCGGCATCCTTAAGAAGCTCGGAAATAATCGTTGTCGTCGTCGTTTTCCCGTCGCTTCCGGTAACAGCTACGATATTGCAGGGACAGACCTCGAAAAAAGCCTCCATCTCCGAAGTTATAACTGATCCGTTTTGCTCGGCCTGAAGAAGCTGCGGCACGTCGGGGCGCATTCCGGGTGTCCTGAAAATCACATCGTGGTCAAGACTGTCGAGATAACCGTCTCCCAGCCTGAGCTCGGCGCCCAGGCTTTCAAGCTCCTCTGCCAGCCCGCTTAGATCGCCGTATCCCTTTTTGTCGCAGGCGGTAACCCTGCAGCCGTTTCTCAATAAAAGCTTAATAAGCGGGGTATTGCTAATTCCTATACCGATAACGGCTATTCTCCTGCCTTCAAGGCTCTCCAAATAAGCCGACATTTTTTCGTTCAACAGCCTCACCTCATATAGATTATTCTATTATTATAGCATTTTTTAACTGGCTTTTCAATTAAAACCAGCAACTTATATTCTTTGCCTGATTTACTATTATATGCTGGAGTGGATGTGTTGACAAAGCATCAAAAAGAGACTAGAATATGCGTCAGAGTAAGCCATACAGCCGCATGGGCAGGGCAAAAGTCCGTTCATGAGGAAAGTCCGGGCTCCATAGGGCAAGGATAGCGGGTAACGCCCGCCGAAGGCGACTTCAGGAAAAGTGCAACAGAGATATACCGCGAATCGTCACTACGACGACGCAAGGGTGGAAAGGCGAGGTAAGAGCTCACCGGTCGATTGGAGACAACTCGACCCTGTAAACTCTATCCGGAGCAACACCGTGGAGGGAGCAAGGCCGGCCCGGCCGTTCCCGAGGAGGTGGCTTGAGCGTACCGGCAACGGCACGCCTAGATAGATGGCTGTAAAGACAGAACCCGGCTTATAGACTTACTCACACCAATATCAGAAACATCCGCTTATTTGGCGGGTGTTTTTGTGTTATTGGGCTTATGAGCAATTCTACAAGCCGGGTTATAGTTTATCAAAAACGCCGGTATGGCAATACAGCCATACTCTATTTAAGCTACCAAACCCTGTCTTTAACAACGATAATTGTAAAATATTCCGACGCTTCCGTGCCCTCATCCATTGCATCAACTACTCTTTCGTTTTCCATACCGCAATTGACGACCATTTTTGCCTGACCAAGTAGCCCCGCGGATTTAAGCTCCGCTCTAACCTCTTCAAACGCCTTGCCGCTTTTCATAAGCACCTTGGTACCGTTCAATTTGAGATTATCACTCAAATTTCCATAGGTGCCCGGCAGAACATGCAGTGGCTCCGACGTATCAACCAGCGAATCGCCTAGCTTCGCCGAGACGGCGCAAAAGGACGGTACTCCCGGTATTATCTCGGCACGGTAACCATTTGCCGCAACTATTCTGTGGACATAAACGTAGGTGGAATAGATTGTGGGATCTCCTAGAGTCAGAAACGCAACACTTTCGCCGTTTTTTAAAAAGTATATTATCTGCTCTGCGGCTTTTTCGTGCGACTCCCGCAAAATCCGTTCATCCTTCGTCATCGGCATATCCAATTCAAGAATATGCTTTGTTTCAATTGCAGGTACGGCACGCCTTGCGATACTAAGCGCTACCCTGTCGCTTCCGCCTGCTTTCGGTACAGCAATCACATTGCATTCAATTATGGTTTTCACAGCTTTTAAGGTTATCAACTCCGGATCACCCGGGCCGACTCCGACTCCGAACAATATTCCCGTCATGCTATCTCCTATAAATTATCTTGTTATGCCCTTCTTCTTTTCATCTTGGGCTTTTCTTTCCACAAACCTGCCCATAAAAAAAGCGATTACTCCGACACCAATGCCCGTCTGTACACAGAATATCAGGCTTTCGATTTCTCCGGGAAGCTCTCCCCCTATCCATGATTCCATAACAGGAGTAAACCACGGCTCATATTCGCCGCCTTTAATCTGGCTGACCACCTGGCTGCCGGCGTCGTCCGAGCCGCCGAACTCAGCTCCCTTAAGAGCAAAAAGCGGTACAAGTATGATTAATATTGTAATTATAAGTAAAACAGCAACCTTTTTCTTTGTAGCTTTCATTTTTAAACCACCTTTATAAATCCGATTTCAGTAAGTTCTGATTTTGCATAAGTTTCGAGGCCCATAATTATCAATACAGTTAAAATACCTTCGACTATCGCGAGCGGCAGCTGTGTCGGCGCAAATACCGCAAGAAATTTAATTGCGGAAGCCATGACCCCGCCTTCGGCGGAAGGGTAAGCAAGCGCAAGCTGCATGCTGGTAACACAATAGGTAAAGAGATCGCCTATTGCCGCCGCAAGAAAAACGCTGACGGCTTTGCTGACCTTAAGTTTCTGGCATAACTTGTAGATGCAGATTGCAACAAATGGGCCGGCAACTGCCATTGAAAAGGTGTTGGCTCCCAACGTAGTGAGGCCTCCATGTGCTAAGAGAATTGCCTGGAAAATCAAAACTATCAGCCCCAGAATGCTGACAGAGCTTGCTCCAAACAAGATTGCCCCTAGTCCTGTTCCGGTCATATGCGAGCAGCTTCCGGTAACAGACGGGATTTTTAAAGACGACAGAACAAAAACATAGGCACCGGCAATTGCGAGCATTGTTATTGACTTTTTATTTTTATCAAGCGTTTTTTTAATTGAAAACCAGCCCATGGCAAGAAACGGCAGACAAATTGCCCCCCATGCAATACAATAAGTAGGCGGAAGATAGCCTTCCATGATGTGCATTGCCCCGGCTCCGGGAACAATTCCAAAAGCAAGCGCGATAATGGCAGAGATCGTTAGAATGGCCTTCTGTTTTTTACTCATACTTTTTCCTCCTTAATATTACACCTGACTGACTAATTATTTTTCATAATGTCCAACAATTCATTAAATTCCTCTGTACTTTTCGGATATTCCTTTGTATCTTTTAATAAACCTTTTTCCACAAGCATCTCGTAAACCTGCAACATGGCAGGCTGCTTCAAATTAGACTGCTTTAGGACCTCCTTGTTTTTGAAGATATCAAGCGGCGTACCGTCCGCTATTATTTTACCGTTGCAAAAAACAATAACTCTTTGCGCCCATCGGTATGTGAAATCGACATCATGAGTGGATATAATCAGCGTTTTATTTTCATTGCCAAGCTTTTGCATGACCTCTTCAAGCATCAGGGCATTCGCCGGATCAAGAGATGCGGTCGGCTCGTCAAATATCATCACCTCCGATTTCATTGCAATAATATCAGCTATGCTTACGCGCTTTTTTTCACCTCCGCTAAGGTAGTGAGGGGGCCTTTCCTCAAACCCCTTAAGGCTCATATATATAAGCGCTTCATTTACCCGTTTAAGCACCTCCTCCTTAGTAAGCCTCAGGTTCATAGGACCAAAACTCACTTCCGCCATTACGGAAGACGCGATTATCTGATTATCAGCGTCCTGAAAAACGATTCCTATGTTTTTGCGGAGCTCTGTAAGATTTTTCTTTTCCAGCGTTTTCCCCCTATAAGTAATTCTGCCGTGACTGGGAGTATAAACGCCGTTTAAGTTAAGAAAAAATGTAGACTTTCCGGAGCCGTTTGCTCCGAGAACAGCAATCCTTTCACCCTCGTAAATTTCAACGCTGACATCATCCAGAGCCATTTTCCCATTTCCGTATATATATTGCAGGTTCTCCACCTTCAAAATGCTGTTTTTCATATTACCCCCGACTATTTTGTAAAAAACCAGATAAGCAGCAAATAGAATATAAAAAGCGTCGCTGATATGATCGTCCTGAGGCTGATTTTCTTTTCTTCTTCAAGGAATAACAGTTCTCCGTCATAGCACCTTGATTCCATGGCATCATAATATGCCTCTGCCTTTTTTAAAGAAAGAACCAGCACATTGCCGGCAGTTCCTCCGAACGTACGGCAAAATGTCTTAAAATCCCGATATCCCAGGCGGGCTTCCGCAGCGTCTTTCATCTTGGAAAAAGCATCAAGCAAAATAAAAATATACCTGTAAATCATATTCATAAGATCTGCGAACTTATTTGGCACATGCATTTTCCGGATTACCAAGATGACTTCGGAAGGCGGTGTGGTCAGTATCATAAACTGCAGGGCACTGACGGCTGCAATAATTTTAAGCATCAAACGCAAACCGTTAAAAAGCATTGATATACTGCTGTAAAGATAGCCGAACCCAATAAAAATACGGAAATCGCCCACAGGAAGCTTTGAAAAATCTACGATAATCGCAATAACACTGATAAGAATAAAGGCAATAGGAATCGAGAGCACCGATATGTAATCGCGGGTTGACAGACCGCCCACAGCGACGACCATGTAAAACATCGAAACGATAATTACGGCAGAAACGAATGCATTATTCAGCCCAATGCATAAAAAAATGATTACCAGCGTGAAGGCGAGCTTAAATGTCGCGTTCCATCTCCTGAGTTTAGATGAAAACGCGAAATAATCTATTGCCATCCACGAACCGTGCCTGTGGCCAATACCATGCCCATGTCCCCGCGCTTCGTTATTGCGCTTTTGAACAGTCAAGCTAATAACCATCGCAAAAGCAGGTAAAAAAAGCATAAGGCATACTATAATTGTCTTTTCCATTCAAAAATCACTCAGAAAAATCATAATCAATCTCCTAATAAAGAAAAATAAAAGCTGCGGCAATCAATAATGATTGTCGCAGCCGATTTTCTGCACAAAAACATTTCCGAATACAAAAGTTACGGAAACGTTTATTACAAAGCAGGTCTTCTGGCTTACGTGTGCAGGAGATATCTCCAACGGCACGCGCTCTGCCTTCCCGGTTTTCCAGTGACCGACTTTCGTCGACGAGCGCGGCCTGACGCATACAGCGGCGGTACCGCTCGGGATTCTCACCCGATTCCCTATTATCCCTTATAAGCTGTACGCCTACAAAGGCACTTGATTATATTTAATTAGCAAAGATTAAGCTAACATAAAAATATAGCTATGTCAATATTTTCACTGGATATTTATTTTTTATATTTATCATTCCTATGTAATTTGGTAAGTTAACAGGATCATACAATTTTGGCAATAGATTTCGCGAACGCCATCTGGTAAAAAATGCTCTAATTTTTGTAAAATCTCATTAAGTTGAGGGTTCTTATCCCCCCCGGTGGCTTGCGGAGATATTTAAATTCTGTTAGCTTAAAAATGGCAATTGCCCCTTTTGCTGCTAATTATATCTATAGCGAGCGTATATGGTGACATGATCAAATACATATCTAAAAAAATTCTAATGTCCATCCTAGTAATACTCGGCGTATCCGTCCTTACCTTTGCAATGGGGCGGCTGGCGCCGGGCGATCCCGTGGATACAGTTCTGGCCGGCACTAAAAATCCAAGTCCCGAGGAAATTGCTTCTGCTAGAGCGTATCTTGGGCTTGACGAGCCTGCGGTTGTTCAGTATTTCAAATGGCTCGGACATGCCCTGAACGGAGATTTGGGACTCTCGTATCAAAGTGGAAAGCCTGTGTCTCAAGAGCTTGCCGTGCGTATTCCCCATACGATGCTTTTGACGCTCGGATCGGTCGCAGTAATGCTTATCATCGCCTTTCCCTTTGGGATTGCGTCGGCCCTCAACCATAATCGTTTGGGTGATTACGCGCTTCGCATGATAAACGTGCTGGCAATTTCGATTCCCTCGTTCTGCATAGGCATACTTATGATACTTTATTTCGGCGTTAGGCAAAAATGGCTTCCGGTTATGGGCAGCGGCAGTTTTCAGCACCTCGTAATGCCCTCCCTTTCGATAGGCATAGGTACCGGAGCCGCGCTTGCACGGCTTATCCGAAGCCAACTCCTGACGCACATGGAATCGGAGCACGTTACGGCGGCTAGGGTTTTTGGCGTTAAGCGTGCGCTTATTTTGAGAAATCATGTGCTCAAAAACGCGATCCCGCCCATATTGACAAACATCGGCTTAACTATTGGCGGAATGCTGGGCGGCTCCGCAATAATTGAAACTCTTTTTTCCTGGCCCGGTGCCGGAAGCTATGTAGTCAAGGCTATTTACGCAAGGGATTATCCCGTCATTCAGGCTTACGCTCTTGTAATGGCCGTAATTTACATAGTAATCAATTTCCTTATCGAGCTTTCATACTGCTTTACGATGCCGTCTGTCTATGTGCTGGGGGGTAGCGATGAAAACTAAAACCAATCTCTCGCCTTCCATGATATTCGGGATTGCACTGGCCGCAATTCTGGTAATTGCCGCAATAATTGCACCGCTTATAGCTCCCAATGATCCTTTGGCCGTGAATATGTCTCATGCCCTTGAAGGCTCCAGCGCCAAGTATCCTCTGGGCACCGACCAGCTTGGTCGCTGTGTGCTTTCAAGACTTTTATACGGAGCCAGGACTTCACTCGGCGTCACCTGCCTGGTACTTCTGCTCACTGTTTTTATTGGCTCCGTTATCGGAACAATTTCAGGCCTTTTTGCTGGGAAAACGCCTGATAAGCTTTTAACATCCTTTTGCGAATTGGTGCTTGCTTTTCCCGGGCTTATACTCGCGCTAGTGATATCCGGGCTTTTGGGTCCGGGTATACTCAACGTCATGCTCGCAATTGCATTGGTATCCTGGGCAAGATACGCGAGAGTTGTAAGAAGCCTTGTGATCAGCATCCGCAAGGCTGACTACATAAGGGCGGCAAGGGTTTCCGGCACAAGCGGCGTTAAACTTGTCACAAGACATATTCTTCCCAACATTGGCGGAGCCATCGGTACTATTATCGTAACAGACATCGGCTCTACAATACTAAAATTTGCTGGACTCTCATTCATCGGGCTTGGTGCTCAGGCGCCCGAAGCCGAGTGGGGCATGATGATAAACGACGCAAGGCTTTATATGACAGAAGCGCCTGCGCTTATCATATATCCCATCCTCGCAATTACTCTTTCGGTTCTTGCGTTTCAGCTCATAAGCGACGGCTTCCGCGACAGGATTGACAGCAAATCCAATTAACGGAGATTAGTATGGGATTTCTTGAAATAAACAATTTAAGCGTCGCTTATTTACAGACCGCAGTGGTTAAGAACATAAGCTTTTCCCTTGCTGAAGGAGAAACGCTCGGGATTGCCGGTGAAAGCGGATGCGGCAAAAGCACTGTCGCAAAAGCGATACTCGGCATACTTCCCAAAAGCGCGAAGGTTACAGGCTCTATAAAATACCGTGAAAAAGAGCTTGTCGGAATGCCCGAGAAGGGCTTTGAGGCTCTTCGCGGCAGTGAAATCTCAATGGTCTTTCAGGACCCCTCGGCCGCGCTCAATCCCGTAAGAAAAATCAAGCATCAGTTTTATGACATCTTCGGCACAAGACATAGAGAGAGAAAGGCGGCGGACAGCGAGATCGTCCACTTTCTGACACATGCCCATATTGCCTCTCCCGACAACATGCTTGACAGCTATCCTTCGCAGCTTAGCGGAGGTATGAAGCAGCGCGTGGTCATAGCGATGGCGATCTCGAAAATGCCAAGGCTTATTATCGCCGATGAGCCCACCTCTGCGTTGGATGCTGAAATCCGCCTCCAGATAATTGAGGAGCTCATGGGGCTTAAAGAACGGCTCGGTTTCGGAATGATATATATATCTCATAATCTCGCGGAGCTTAAAAAAACGGCGGATTCGATCATTATTATGAAAAATGGCGTTGTTGTCGAACACGCAAAGACGGCGGAGCTGTTTTCTGCCCCAAAGGAGTCTTATACTCATGAACTAATTTCTGCCGCAAAGTAAGTAAGGGAAAGGTCAAAAGTATGTGCGCGCTTTTGGAAGTAAAAAACGTAAGCAGGCATTTTTCAAAACGTATAATTCGCTTTTCCGATAAGAAAAAAGAGTCATTTGCAGCGGTGAAAGAAGTTTCCTTTTCTTTGGACAGCGGAGAAACCCTGGGGCTTGTCGGCGAGAGCGGGAGCGGCAAAACCACCGTTGCAAATTTAATTCTCAGACTGCTGGAACCAGATCAGGGTCAGATTTTTTTCAATGGCGAAGACATAACGCGGCTTCACGGCTATAAGCAACTATATCCGATAAGGCGCAGCATACAGGCGGTGTTTCAAAACAGCGGCACGTCGCTCGACCCTCACATGACCTTGGGTGAAATCATTACCGAGCCGCTTAGGAACTACCATTTACCGACAAAGCGGCAGGCCGAGGAAAGCCTCGAACTTGTGGGACTGCCGCCGGAATGGACCAAAAGAAAACCCCATCAGCTTTCAGGAGGCCAGCGCCAGCGCGTTTCCATAGCAAGGGCGATGATACTTAAGCCTTCCCTGCTCATCCTTGACGAAGCGACCTCTAATCTTGATGTCATAACCGCCTCGCAAATAATTGCGCTTATGCAAAGGCTTCACGAGGAAATCAACACCGCTATTCTTTTTATCTCGCACGACATTTCAGCCGTTGACAAGCTTTGCACAAAAAAAGCAGTCATGCAAAACGGCGGGATAGTGGAAACTTTATGCAAGCTTGATTTAGACGAAGCAAAGCACCCTTATACAAAGAGGCTGATCGAATCAAAAATGTCCGTCAGCCTTTGAGATATCATTAAAAGGAGAAATTGTATGAAAAAGAAAATCGCCCTTTTGCTTTCGGCAGTCATTATCCTCACGAGCATGATGGCAGCCTGCTCAAATTCACCCGCGTCTCAAAGCAGCGCGCAGCCTACGGCATCCGGGGTAAAGAAAATAGTCATCGCAGCGGGACGCACATTTTATCAGGGCCCAACAACCAATATCTTCGTACACGGAAGCACAAACGTTTGGCAATCGCTCGTCATGCTCAACGACAAGATGGAGCCGGAAATGCGTCTTGCGGAATCCGTTAAGCCGTCTCAGGACGGGCTGACATGGACGATAAAGCTCCGCAGCGGAGTCACCTTCCACGACGGCAGCACGCTTACGAGCGATGTCGCAATTATGAACCTCGACCGCCTTTACCATTGGAACAGCGGCTCAAAGGCCTATGACCCTGCATTTGAAAATACCGGCGAATTCGGTAAAATCACAAAAATGACCAAGGTGGACGATCTGAGCTTTACCGTAACCCACGAAAAGGCCATTCCCGATTTTGATCTCCGCCTCGGCTATGAAAACAGCGCCATGTTCGCAGCCGCCTCCTTCGATTCCAAGAAAGCAATCACTACTCCCTACGGAACCGGCCCATATAAATATGAATCCTATGATGAAAAGACAGAAACGCTGACCCTCGCAAAGTTCGATAAATACTGGGAGGGCACTCCGAAGCTTGACAAGGTAATATTCAGGAATATCGCCGATGCGACGACCAGGCTCTCGGCGCTTCAAAGCGGCGAGGTGGATGTTATTTCCGACGTCGGCGGCATACTTCCTCAGCAGGCCGCAACCGTTCAAGGCGACAATAATCTTGTGATGAAGCAGCGGCTTGTAAGCACGGTACATTATTACTTTATGAACACGAACAGCGGCAAGCTTTTCAGCGACGTCAATATGCGAAAGGCTCTCAGCCTCTGCATTGACCGTGATACCATCGTAAAGAAGCTCCTTAAGGGCTATGGGGAAACGGCGAAAAGCGTTCTCAGCTCCGCAGGAGCGACATGGCTTACCGACTGCGGCTACAGCTTTGACGTAAAGCAAGCGAAGGAGCTCAAGGAAAAGGCCGTGGGTACCGGCGAAGTAAGCTGCACCATACTTCTCAACTCATCCCTGCTCGGGCGCTGGCCCTATCAGGATACCGCCGCCATGGTACAGGCGCAGCTTAAGGAGATCGGTGTAAACGCCCAGATTGAAACCGTCGATTCGGCTACCTGGTCGAAAAGGCTTAAGGAGGGTACCTATGATATAGCGCCTCAGCCCTTCACGGTTTCAGCCGGAGAGCCCAACTACTTCTTTGTACGCAATGTGAAAACCGGCGGTTCAAATAACGCGGCGCGCAGCTACGGCATCAAGGATGCAGCCTTGGACAGTCTCATCGACAAGGTGGCAATTGAGCCCAGCAAAGCGGAACGTCAAAAGTACTACTCCGAAATTCAGAAGCTTGTTAAGGAAAAAGAATATGTAATCCCGCTCTGGTATGATGTAACTCTGTATGCCATGAACAAGCGAGTTCAGAACTTCAATCTTGACGTAACGTTCTGCCCTGATTTATATAAGGTAAGTGTAGGTTAAAACTGTGAAATTTGAACAGTACTCTAACTTTGCGAACCAACAATGGCAGCTTGCTATGAGTGAAAGCGAGCACTTCAGCCTCGAAAAATGCACTGACGAGGAAAAAGCCCTTGTCTGGGACAAAATTGCCGAGACCTATGACATTGCAATGGGCTCTGACCCAAGACGGGTTGATTTTGCCATGGAACGTCTTGAAAAGCTCGGCGCTTTCGGTCCTGACACCGTCGCTCTGGACATAGGCAGCGGCACAGGAGCCTATACTCTCGCGCTTGCCAAGAAATGCAAGGTCGTGTATGCTATAGACAGCTCCTCCGGTATGCATAAGGTTCTTATGGAGAAAGCCGAAAAGCTGGGAATACATAATATTATTCCCATAACCTACGACTGGAAGACAATCTGGGAGCAAAACATTCAATGCAAATTTGATATTGTCATTTCCTCACTCAACACCGGTATCAATAATTGTGAAACACTTCTTAAAATGAACAGTGTGTCTCGTGGATTCTGCTGCTATGTAACACCGCATGGCACGGCGGAACACTCTGCCCGCCGCGATTTTCAGAGGATAGTATTCGGGCGAGAGCTGAAGTCAGCGGGCGGCAACGACATCATACACCCCTTCAATATCATTTATGGACTTGGATATCAGCCCGAGCTGACCTATGCTCCCTGCGAGTGGTCAAAGGAGGAACCTCCCGCGCTTGCTTTGGAAGCTGTCTGCCGTGAGTACGGGCGCTACGGGCCGATAGGCGATGAACTCAAATCGAGGCTTCGTGAATACATTTACTCTCATTTAAATGAAAACGGTATGTTCTTTCAGTCTCAGAAAAGCGTAGTCGGAATTATGATATGGGATACAAGAGATTTAAGCCAATAATAAT
>JAJUHS010000037.1 GCA_029267755.1 Clostridiales bacterium | reverse complement strand
TTGTACGCGCCTCTCCTCTCAAATGCCGATCTGCTGGTCAAATCAAGCGAGGACGCGTTGGATTTGCTGCTTGATGCAAAGCGTCTGATCTCAGGGCTTCGAGCCTGAAACTGTCCGTGCGATAATGAGGATTTATACTTTTGATGTCTTGGGGTGCATGCACTGCACTTGAAGCCGAGAAGCGGAAAACGAGAAAAAGTCCATTTCACATTGTGAGATGGACTTTTTGAAGTATTTTTAAAGTGCATATTATTTTATTTCTTTTTTCTGCGTTTATCAAAAAAGCCTCTTTCTTCGGAAAGCTCGCCGAACTGCATAAGCAGTTCCTTCTGCTCCCTGGTGAGGTTTTTGGGCGTTTCCACCACGACTGTAACGAATTGGTCGCCTCTGCCGTGGCCGTTCAGATTCGGAATACCCTTGCCTTTGAGGCGGAAAACGGTTCCGGTCTGAGTACCCTCTGGAATCGAATATTTCACCTTGCCGTCCAGAGTCGGGACCTCCAGTTCTGCTCCAAGAGCCGCCTGGACAAAGCTTATCGGTATCTCGCACAGAACGCTGTAGCCGTCGCGCTCGAAAATCGCATGGGCGCGGACGCTTACCGACACAAGCAGATCCCCGGAGGGGCCGCCGTTAAGACCAACGTGCCCCTGACCGCGCATTGAAACCGCCTGACCGTTGTCTATTCCGGCCGGGATCTTGACGTTTATGGTTTTCTGACGCTTTACCTTGCCCTTGCCCTTGCAGGTTTTGCAGGGCTGATGTATTATTTTCCCGATGCCGCCGCATTTGGGACAGGTGGAAGAGGACGAAACTATCCCCAGTACGGTCCGCTGCTGTGTCCTGACAACGCCGGTTCCGTTGCACTGGGAACAAATTTCTGGGGTCGTGCCGGGCTCGGCACCAGTACCACTGCAATCGGAACAGTCTTCAATCCGAGTTATGGAAATTTCCTTTTCGCATCCAAACGCCGCTTCCTCAAAGGAAAGGGTAACGTTTACGCGTATGTTTTCACCTTTTTGGGGAGCCGTACGGCTTCTTGCGCCGCTCGTTCCTCCGCCGAAAAAGGACTCGAAGATGCTTCCCAAATCAAAGCCCATATCGCCAAAGCCGCCACCAAAGCCGCCGCCAAAGCCGCCGGCTCCGAAGTTCGGGTCAACGCCTGCATGGCCGTACTGGTCGTACCGCGCCTTTTTATCGCTGTCGGAGAGGACCTCATAAGCCTCGTTGATTTCCTTGAACCGCGCTTCGGCAGTCTTATCGTTGGGATGCAGGTCGGGATGGCATTCCTTTGCCAGCTTTCGGTACGCTCTTTTTATTTCGTCGTCGGAAGCTCCCTTGCTTAAACCGAGTACCTCGTAATAATCTCTCTTTTTCTGGTCAGCCATTTATGTTCTCCTCAATGCCGCAATTGCGGGCGCACCCTGTGCGCCCGCAAAATACTTATAGTTTTGTCACTTTTAAGGCAATCAGATATTCACTTTTTGTCGTCGTCAACCACTTCGTAGTCAGCGTCGTAATACTGCCCGCCCTGCTGGCCGCCAGATTGTCCGCCCGGCGCCGCATTCGGATTGAAGCCGCCCTGCTGGCCGCCCGCCTGAGAATAAAGCTTCTCACTCACGGCGTAGAAGGCTTTTGTCAGATCTTCGGAAGCACGCTTGATAAGCTCGGTGTCTGTTCCCGCGAGAGCGGTCTTAACCTTCGCGATAGCGTCTTCAATGGACTTTTTGTCGTCAGCACTGATCTTGTCGCCCATATCGGTGAGAGTTTTTTCCGATTGATAAACCATCTGGTCGGCATGGTTTCTAATCTCAATCTCTTCCTTGCGCTTTTTGTCCTCGTTCGCATACTGCTCGGCTTCGCGGACAGCTTTTTCGATATCATCCTTGCTGAGGTTTGAAGATGATGTGATGGTAATATGCTGCTCTTTGCCGGTTCCAAGATCCTTTGCCGATACATTTACTATGCCGTTCGCGTCAATGTCGAACGTGACTTCAATCTGAGGCACGCCGCGTCGCGCAGGAGCTATTCCGTCAAGGTGGAAGCGGCCGAGAGTCTTGTTGTGAGCGGCCATTTCGCGTTCACCCTGCAGGACGTGCACCTCGACCGAGGTTTGATTGTCCGCCGCAGTGGAGAATATCTGACTCTTCTTGGTGGGAATGGTTGTGTTGCGCTCTATGAGCTTTGTAAATACGCCGCCGAGCGTTTCTATTCCTAGTGAAAGGGGGGTTACGTCAAGCAGAAGAATTCCTTCGACGTCGCCGCCGAGAACTCCGCCCTGGATTGCGGCGCCGATTGCGACGCACTCGTCGGGGTTTATGCCTTTGAAGGGCTCTTTACCGATAAGTTTTCTAACCGCGTCCTGAACGGCGGGGATACGGGTCGAGCCGCCAACGAGAAGCACTTTCGAAAGCTGCCCTGCGGTCAGGCCGCTGTCGCTGAGCGCCTGGTTAACAGGACCGAGGGTTTTTTCAACCAAATGGGCTGTAAGCTCGTTAAACTTCGCTCTTGTCAGCATCATGTCGAGATGCTTCGGACCGGAGGCATCGGCCGTGATGTACGGCAGATTTATGTTGGTTGACATAACGCCTGAGAGCTCGATCTTAGCCTTTTCTGCGGCCTCACGGAGCCTCTGCATTGCCACACGGTCGGTCGAAAGGTCGACGCCGGTGCTGCTTTTGAACTCAGAAAGCATATATTTTACGATGCACTCGTCAAAGTCATCACCGCCGAGGCGGTTGTTGCCCGCCGTCGCCAGAACCTCGATTACGCCGTCGCCTATTTCGAGCACCGATACGTCAAAGGTGCCGCCGCCGAGGTCATAAACCATAATCTTCTGCTCGACCTCCTTGTCAAGCCCGTAAGCGAGAGCGGCCGCGGTCGGCTCGTTTATGATACGCTTAACTTCAAGTCCGGCAATTTTGCCCGCGTCCTTCGTGGCCTGGCGCTGGCTGTCGGTGAAGTAGGCGGGAACGGTAATTACGGCTTCGGTAACCTTAGTTCCAAGGTAAGCCTCGGCATCCGCCTTAAGCTTCTGAAGGATCATGGCCGAAATCTCCTGAGGGGTGTAGCGCTTGTCGTCGATGGCGACCTTATAATCGCTGCCCATCTCGCGCTTGATCGAGCTTATGGTGCGGTCAGGATTAGTGATTGCCTGACGCTTTGCGACATGTCCTACCATCCGCTCGCCGGTTTTTGAGAACGCGACTACAGACGGAGTGGTGCGGTTGCCTTCGGCGTTGGCGATGACTACAGGTTCGCCGCCTTCCATAACTGCTACGCAGGAATTTGTAGTACCCAAATCTATTCCAATAATTTTACCCATTGTAATTTCCTCCCAAATGAATTTATGTCGAAATTGAGTGTGTAATTCTAATTCGCGACTTTCACCATGGAAAATCTGACCACTTTTTCGCCTATCATGAAGCCTGCCTGAAATTCTTCGACTATTGTTCCTTCCTCGAGGCTTTCGTCCTCGATATGCATGACGGCGTTATGGAGTTCGGGATTAAACTTTTCTCCCACGGCGGGGATTTTTTTGATTCCGAGCTTATCGAAGGCATCCGTAAGCTGAGCCATAGTCATTTCTATGCCCTTATAAAACGCTTCGTCCGAGCAAGGAATTGCCAGCGCGCGGGCGATACTGTCGTATATGGGCAGAATTTTGGTTACGGTATCGGCCTTTATATCCGCAAAAAGCGCTTCGCGCTCCTTCAGGCTGCGCTTACGGTAATTGTCATACTCTGCCGCGAGCCTAAGGTAACGATCCTTTTCGGCGGCAAGCTCAGCCTTGATTTCCGCAGCGGGATCCGCATTCTCGGGTTCGGAAACGGCCTCGGCTTCGGCTTCGGGCAAATCATTTTTGACGGCCTCGGAGGAAAGGGTTTCCTTCTGCTCCGCGTCTATTTCCGGATTTTTATCTTTCTTTTTAGACATTTTTAACTTGACCATTCCTTTCGCATTGCTGAAGGCACAAAACAACCATATAAAGGAACGGCCGCTCTGTGCATTTTCGATTGCCGCTTATGCGGTGAGAAAGACGCAATCAATGTAAGTTAAAACTTGTTTTCAACTTACGCTCATTATCAGCTATTCTTCATTTTTCTCGCCGAGCACCGGCAGGTGGGTTTCTTTTCCTTCTGCGATTGCTTTCATGCCTTGCGCTATATAGGACAGATTGGCAGCAACCTTTGCATAATCCATCCTGATCGGCCCGACGACTCCCAGAAGCCCCTTGACCCCGTCACCGAGGTCGTACTTTGCCACGACGACGCTTGAATCCTTGAGCTCTTCGGCGACATTCTCGGGGCCTATCAGTATTTTTACGTCCGAATTGTCATCCGGCTCGGGAAGCCTTATCACATTCCCGTCGTCGGAGAGGTAATTCATAAGCTTCTGCGCCTTTTGCCAGTCCCGGTATTCCGGGTGCTCAAGGATATGGGACGTTCCTGTGAGGATGGCCTTCTTTGTTACAGTTTCGCTCAAAACATGGATCGCAAAGCCGGCTATCGAGGCGACTATGCCGTAAATATCGCCTGTCGCGCGCTCAATCGAGGCTATAAGAGTGGCGTCCATTTCCGTTTCGGGCAGGTTCGTAAAATTCGCGTTGAAAACCGCGCCAAGCTTCTGGATAAAGTTCTCATCAATCGGCCTTGTAAGGTTCATAAGCTTGTTTTTTACCGTATTGTTCGAGAGCATGGCGACGGCGATAAGCGTCCGCTGATCGACGGAGATAAAATCGAACCGCCTTATCGTTACCGGCGCGCTTGTTTCGGCAAGCGCATAGGTCGGATAGCTGGTGAGATCGGAAACAAGCCGGCTGGCGTCGGACAGTACCTTGTCCAGCTGTTCCATCTTGACCTTCATGGTTTTATTGATTTCCTCGGTCTCGGAAATGGAAAGCCGATGGCTGTTCATAAGCTCGTTTACATAAACGCGGTAGCCCAGAGGGGTGGGGATACGCCCCGCAGAGGTGTGCGGCTGCTCCAAAAGCCCCATGCTTGTAAGCTCCGCCATTTCATTGCGTATGGTGGCGGACGAAAGCCCGAGTTCCCCGCTCAGCGCCTTGGAGCCGACAGGCTCGGCCGTATTGATATAGTATTCGACTATCGTTCTGAGTATCTGCTTCTTCCGGTCGCTCAAATTCATGGTATCACCGCCTCTGGCACTCGCGATTTACGACTGCTTAGCACTCGAAAGCCCTGAGTGCTAAGCATAATTTAGCACTGCAGATCAAGGTTGTCAAGAGGAACGATATGAATTTATTGTAAATATGGATACATTATATTATTATTTTTGAAACGGATATTATTAAACCGGGAAATATTACAATTGAGTTACAGTTAAGCCCGAAGCGTTGACAGGTTTTTTCGGGAAAGATATATTATAAGGTGTATAGATAAAAAAGCTTGACAAAGGTCAAGGTTACGCGGAAAAGGAGGCAGATACATGAGGAGCTTTAAGCGAATATCGGCACTGCTGTTGGCGTTTGTATTGTGCCTCGGCCTGTTCACGGCGGGCGCCGGCGCAAAGCTTTACACGGATGACGAGTCGATCGCCTATTATAGCGCGGTCAGGATGCTCACCACGCTCAAAATCTTGGGCGGCGATACGAGCGGCGAGATGAGGCCGAAGGACCCGATTACCCGCGCCGAGTTTTCAAAGCTTGTGTGCATTCTTCTAAACGGCGGGAAGGAGCCGGTCCTTTCAAGGGCTTACGATTCCGGCTTCAGCGATACGCAGGGTCACTGGGCGGAAGCCTATATAGAATTCCTTTATAAAATGGGATATATTTCGGGTTACGGCAACGGAGCGTTCGGAACCGAGGACAAGATCACCGGGCAGCAGGCTTCAAAGATGCTTCTGACGGTAATAGGCTATAACGCCGAAAAAGAGGGACTTACGGGCCCGGGATGGGCGGGCAGGACCGATGCGTTGGCGAAAAGCAAGGGATTTTACGACGGGCTGCTTTCGGATTTCAGTTCCTCCGCTTATCTTACGAGGGAGCAGGCCGCGCAGATAATCTGGAACGCGATAAACGCGAACATGGTGACTTACAAGGACGGTTATCTCGAAACGGTTACCGGCGAGCAGGCGAAGGCGCTGACATTTTATTACGATGTGACGGTGGCGGAGGGATATATAATCGCAAACGAGTACGGACACTTTTTTTCGGCTCCCGACGCGCCAAATCCGCCCGGACCGGGAGAAGGGAAAACGGAGCCGGGGAAGACTTACGTCAAATCCGGTGACAATGTAAACCACCTTATCGAGATTTCAACCACTCCGAATATGCTCGGGATGCATGTGAAGGCAATTTACTTTACAGACACAAAAGACGGCAAAACAGTCAATATTGTGCTGTCATTAACCCAAGTAAACAAGTAAAATAAAAAATACAATATTTAAATTTATCTTAAAGTGCGTTTTCATGTCCGAAAACGCACTTTTTATAATAATACGCGAGATATGTAAGCACGGAAAGTGTTTTTGACCGTAATGTTACAGTTTGGTTACAAAAGGCCCGGGGCGGTTGACACCGAGGGGCGTGTGAGGTATATTTTTCCCGTGAAGGGGTAAATGCACCCCAAGATATTATTAAAGGAGGATACTTCATGAAGAACCTGAAAAGGGCGCTTACACTGGTACTTGCATGCGCAATGATCTTTGGCATGTTCGCTATCAACGCAAGCGCCGCAACGACAAGCTTCACGGATAACGACACAATCGTAAATTCTGAAGCCGTTGCAACTATGACTCAGCTCAACATCATCAAGGGCTATGAGGACGGCAGCTTCAAGCCGACCCAGGTAGTCACCCGCGCCGAAATGTGCAAGATGATCTGCATCGCGCTCAACGGCGGTGTGGAGCCCGTACTGGGCGCCGACTCGCTCGCGATCTTCAGCGACACGCAGGGCCACTGGGCTAATCCCTACATCTCCTACTGCTTCAGCGAAGGCATCGTATCCGGCGACTCCGGCAAGGGCGGCACCTTCCGTCCCGAAGCTACCGTTACCGGCACCGAGGCCGCAAAGATGATGCTCGTTGCGATGGGCTATAAATCCGCCTACGCAGGTTTTACCGGAGCTGACTGGGCTCTCAAGGTCGGCGCTGCCGCCAACTCAAAGGGCCTCTTTACCGGCCTTGCGACACTGAACGTTTCAACGGGCCTCACACGCGACAACGCAGCTCAGCTTATCTACAACGGCATCAAGGCCGAGATGGTTGAGTATGACAGCACACTTGCAACCGATCCCGTTACAGGACAGCTGACATCCTCACCGAAGCTGAAGACACTGAGCGGCAAGACCATGCTCACGGAGAAGTTCGGCGTCAGCGTTCTCGAAGGCATTGTTATGTCCAGCGAATACGCTACAGTTACCGGTTCTGACGCCACAAACGTCAAAGGCGAGACCACAATGTTTGTAAAGACAGACGATGGTACAGCCGTAAACGCTAACCGTACGCTTAAGACCAGCACTCCCGCCGATATGGTCGGTATGTCCGTAAAGGTTTATGTAAAGGACAACAGCCTTTCCGGAACATATTACAGCACTGTATTCGGAACTCCTGTTCTTACCGCGAACAACAAGACAAAGACATTCACAGGCGCAAAGTATTCTACTTTGTCCGATTTCACAAAGGCTATGAAGGACGCAGGCCTTACAGGTTATGAGGCCGCTTCCGCTGCTCCCACCGGCGTCATCGTAACAACCAACTATGGTAACACAGTAGACAACGCTACATATTACAACGCCGGTACAACCATGACTGATACAGCCGCCAATAATCTCCTCGGACGCGGCAAGCAGGTCACCTTTATCGACAACGACAACGACGGCCTTGTTGACTATGTCAAGGTTGTTGCCAAGTATGTCGGGCAGGTAACCGTTCTCAATTCCGCCGGAAACAGCGGCAACGGCGCTATCACTGTGACCACCAAGAACGGTTCGGCCAATCCCACCAACGCGCTCAGCGCAAAGGCATTTGACAAGGTTTACGGCGAAGAGAATGTCGCAAAGGACGATTATGTTCTTTTCTATGAGCTCAACGGCTATTACTATGTCGAAAAGGCCGAATCCACTACCGCCGATGTTTCAGGCATAAAGCCCAACGCATCGACTCCGAGCAGCGGATCGGTAACCGCAGGCGACAAAACCTATAACCAGTCCGCGCTTGTCACCAATGTCGACGCTACTAACGTGCTCAGCGACGCTGTTACCCTCGGAAAGTCCACAGTCTTCTTCTTCGACAATTACGGCTATGTAATTTATGTGAAGGCTGCGGCAGCTACTTCCAACTACTGCGTTGTTACCGCAGTCGGCACACCTGACAACCTGAACGGCCTTTCTGTCAGGATCGTTAATGAAGAGGGCGTTACTTCAGTAGTTTCCCTCGATTCTATCACAACCGCTGCCGGCAATAAGATCAGCACTTGCAACTCCGACGGTCTCCCAGGTACTGCAGGAACCGACATTGAGGACACCCTTTCCGGACAGCACACTGGTGGTGTAGCTTACAGAGCTTCCGCAGCTTCCACTGTGTTTACCTACACAGTGAAAGAGAACGGCAAGTACGCTCTTACCGTTCCCACGACAGGAACCACCGGCACAGGCACCACTTCTGTTACAACCAATAACCCGACTCTCGGCGGCTCCGGCGATATCGCCAACAGCAGCACCATCTTCGTAGTCAAGACCGGCACAAATACCTATACCAAGTACGTCGGCATCGCGGCCGTTCCGAGCGTAACCGCCGCAACATCACTGACTTATACGAAGCCGTCCGCATCCGGCGTTACCATTGCTTTCTTCACAGCCGGAACGGTTAACAGCTCCAGCACAAGCGGCGTATTCATCTGCAGCACATCTTACACCTCCGTTCTTGACGGAACCACCACTGTTTACCAGTATCCCGCCATCGTCAACGGCGAGGCTAAGACAATCACCGCAGACGCAACAAATATCTTTACCTCGGTTGCATACTACGACACAGGCATCAGCCTCAACAGCAAGGGCTACTACACTGCCGCTACTGCGACATACACACTCGTTCCTGTAACGACAGTCGGCAGCGGAGTCATCAACGGATTTACCTATGACGATTCCACAAAGGTCTTTGAGATCAGCGCCATAGGCAAGGTGACCGAGAGCGCCATGGGCAACATCTATGACGGCACCAACGGCAGCATCGCCAACAACGTTGTTATCGTACCGAAGGCTACCACAGGTATAGACAGCACGGTCGCCAAGTATGTCTTCGTCCGCGGCGAAGCTTCCGCTCCCGCTCCGACAGCGGCTTCTGCTACTGTAACCGGCACCGGCGTAATCGGAGCCCTTACAGCTAACGGAACTACGACCGCTACCACCGCTTGCGTTGCCGGTGACACCTTTGTACTTGCAGTAACTCCTGGTGCCGGTGCAACGATTTCTATTGCACTTACTTCCGGTATTGCTGCAAACTGGAACGCTGCCACAAATACCTATAGCATTACAGCTTCTGACCTTGCTGCCGGTGCAAGCAATATTACCTTCACGGTAACATCAACTATGGCCGGACGCAACGCCACAACAACTACCTATACAATTGACATAGCATAACCCCTAGCATAACCTAACAGCACATTGGCCCCCGGGGATTTCGCCCCGGGGGCCTTTTTTGGGCTCTATGTCAATAGTTGGGGTAGAGCAAAAGTAAAGGAATCCGGCAAGCGGTGGAAACTGCTTGCCGGATTCGTCCGATCAAGCGACCTTGTTCATTATGTGAAGGATACGGTTCCTGAAACGAGTGAAATTACGGACTCCGAAAGAGGCTCTTTTAAGGACTTTTATCTTGTTGTTGCAGCCTTCGGTAAAGCCGTTGGTATAAGCGTAATCGAAAGCATTCGGAATGCATTTCCGTTGTATAAGCAGTGCAAAAAAATGTTGGAGTTCTCTTTGTTGAACCCCAACATTTATTTTAAAACCTTTTATTTTATTCCGGACATTTCTCCGGAGACGGTATTACAGCCAGCTTTGCAACCGCGAGGTTTGCGAGAGACAGCAGGGCTGCGAGAAAGAAAACGTATTGCGGGCCCCAGGCTTCCCATACTATGCCGCCTAGCAGGGCGCTGGAAATCGAAACAAGATGGTCCATGCTTATGCCGAGCGAAAGCGTCGGGGTTATATCCTGCGGCGAAACCGCTATTGAGCGAAGATAAAGCGTACGGATTATGCTCATCTGCATTGACATTCGGTCAAGAATGAACAGTATGAAGGTTAGAACTATAGGAAGACCGACAGTCGAGAATTTGCCGGTATAGAAACCTGAGCTCAGAACGCCATAGGCGATATATACCAAAATAAAGGATAAGGCGTCAGCATACATCATCTTTTTTAGACCTAAGCGGTCTATCCAGCGGCCCAACGCCGGGATGAAGAATATGCCGGCAAAGGCGCCAGCCATACCCAAAATTGCAATCGTATCCGCTTTTTTGAAAAGAAGCTGTATGAGCACCCAGGGGGCGAAAACAGCCATTATCTGTTTCTGAACTCCCCAAGTGATTGCCATTATGTAGTAATACCTGTATTCACGCCTGAATACCAGCTTGAACTTCCGGTCCGAATTCTGCTTAACATTCCCTGCCGTCTTATACAAAACCGCAGACAACGCCGACGCCGCAAGGGCGCATAAGCCTGAGATGAGGAAGAATACTTTTATATTCGAACCAAAGGAAAAAAAGCCGATGCGAAAGCCAAAGAACACAAGAAGCGAAGCGAGCATCGTAAAGGCCGTACTCACGCCCTTAAACCTGCCCATTTTGCGGCCGGCGTTCTCACCGTCGATAAGAGACATCGCTATACTGTCGTTTAAAGGCAGAAACAGGTGCATGCCCATAGAATTGATAAAAAGAAAAATGAGCATTATACCGAAAACGGGAGTCACAAAACCAAGTACAATTATTCCCGCAGCACATAGAAAGTGTGCGATTATTGATATTCTTATATCGCCAAGAAAGCTCAGAGCCGATATAGTGATATAAAGCAGAAGGCCGGGCAGCTCCCTGGGGAACTCAACCGCGCCGCGCTGGAATGTTGTTGTGCTGTAAACCTCCTTGAAATAGTTCGAAAAGACATCATTGCTTAGGCCGTTTGCCACAGATACGAGCGCCAGAATCACCAAATAAATAATTGTTGCTTTTTTAAGCTTTGCCCTGTCCATCGTCAAGAAAATGCCCCCCATTTCAATATCCAATGCGGTGATTATAACACAAGCGGGTTAGAGCCGCAACCATTATGAAGTTTGATATTTCCAAATAACGTTTGTTCTGCTATTATTATGTTAAAATACTGTGGTTAATGAAGAAATCGGCCGAAAGGATGAATACAGATGGCGGATATAGAAAAGACGATAGCAAACCTTAAAAAACGCGGCTTTGAAGCAAGTTACTTTAATACGGGAAAAGAGGCGGCGGATTATATCGTGTCTGAGCTTAAAGGCCAAACCGTCGGCATCGGCGGCAGCAAGACGGTGGAAACGCTGGGACTTTTCGAGCGGCTCGCGTCCGACAATAGCGTATACTGGCACTGGAAGCAGGAGGCGGCAGAGGCCAGAAAAAAAGCTGCGGAAGCCGACGTCTACATATGCAGTGCGAACGCAGTCGCCGAAACCGGGGAGATAGTGAACATCGACGGCATGGGCAACAGGCTTGCCGCAACGCTTTTCGGCAAGAAGAGGGTTATTTTTATCATTGGCATAAATAAAATAACCGAGGATTATGACAGGGCTGTTTGGCGCGCGAGGAACATCGCCGCCCCGCTCAACGCAAGGCGTTTCAACCTTAATACGCCCTGTACAAAGGGAGAGCTTAAGTGCCACGACTGCTCCAGCTCTCAGCGAATATGCAGAGCGCTTTCGGTGCTCTGGGAAAAAATGACGGGTACTGAAAAAGCGGAGGTCATAATCGTCGGCGAGGAGCTCGGGTATTAAAGAATAAAAATATGGAGGATTTTATGGAAGAAATCAAGATGGGATGCAATCAGTTTTATATAGGGGAAAGCGAGGAGAATGCACTTGCACGCATAACATTCATTATCAGCGGAGACAAGATGATTATAGACCACACCTATGTGTCTGAAACTCTGAGAGGGAAGGGCATCGCCCAAAAGCTTCTTAACAGGGCGGTTGAGTATGCCCGTCAGGAGAATAGGAAGATTGTTCCCCAGTGCTCATATGCCGAAAAGGTAATGAAGCAGGGGGATGAGTACAAGGACGTTCTTTGCGGCGAATGACTACAAGCGTTTTCGCTCTGCAGGTCAAGAATTATATGTACGGATAGGGTATTATGCTCTCTGGTGGTGGTAATTACGGACAGGGCGGAAATCATAAACGCTGTCAGGCCGGATGCAGGACTATATCGAAGGGCATATTTCTGAGCCGATAACGCTTTCACAACTGGCCAGAGCCGCGGGGTATTCCCAGTGGCACAGTGAAAAGCTGTTCAAGGATATCATCGGCAAGGCACCCTTCGACTATATCCGAGCTTTGCGCCTTTCAAAAGCCGCGATAGTGCTAAGGGACGGAAAGCCGAAGATAATAGACGTCGCCTTCGATTTTGTATTCGATTCGCATGAAGGTTTTACAAAAGCATTTACAAGGCAGTTCGGCCTACCGCCGAAGAGATACGCAAAGGAGACGCCCCCGATCAGGCTGTTCCTCCCTTACAGAGCCAACGATTACCGCCATACGAAATTAATAGGAGAGGAACTATGAGTGAAAACAAGAAGCTCACACCCGTATTCGTACAGGTAATCGAGCGCCAGGCGCGGAAGATACTGCTTAAAAGGGGCGTAAAGGCAAAGGAGTATTTCGAATACTGCGGAGAGGTCGGCTGCGACATCTGGGGAATACTCACAAGCGTTAAGGAGGCCCTTTACGAGCCGATCGGAATGTGGCTGCCCGAGCGCTATATAAAAAGCGGCACATCGCAGTACGTTCAGGGAGTGGAGCTGCCGCTCGGTTACAGCAACATGATACCCGACGGCTTCGAGATCGTTGAGTTCCCGCCTTGCAAGATGATGGTGTTCCAGGGCCCGGCTTATGATGACGACAAGTTCGAGGAAGCAATAACCGACATTTGGGAAGTAATGAAAACCTTTGACCCGAAGCTGTACGGCTTTGAGTGGGCGGATGACGACGGGCCGAGGTTCCAGCTGGCGCCTATGGGATATCGCGGATACATCGAGGCAAGGCCGATAAGGCCTGTCGGCTAAAGAAGAAAGACAGGGGGCTTTATAGCTCCCTGCCTTTTTATTGACAGATCCAGAGGAGAAATTACGCCTCGGCGGTAAAGGCTACTTCTGTTTTATCGCTTTCCAGTTGCTCGGCGCTTTTTACGCTTATATAGATTTTACCGCCGGCCGTTCCAAGCTGTTCGATGGTTATTGTGCTTGTAAGAAGGTCGGCGTCCGCTGTCCCCGTTGCGATACATTTATAGTTGGTGCCGTCGAAGCTGTAAACGTAAACTATATCGTCCTTGGAAAGGCCGGTTACCGCTACGGTGTCGTTAGTACCCGCAGGATTGTTGGTTACGGTTATATTATCGGCGCTCGGAGGGGTGGATTTTTCCGCTTTAAAGTTGATGGAGATAGGGTTGCTTTCAAGCTTGTTAGTACTGGTTCTTGTCAGATAGAGTGTACCGCCGTTTTCACCGATCTGCGATATCTTTATTGTGACCGTACCAGTAGATCCGGCAGTGCTTTTTCCAAGAAGGGTATTTTGCGAATCATATACTTTTATTTCATCCCCAGTGGAAAGAATCGATACGCTGACGATGTCAGAAAGCCCCGGCCCATTGTTGGTGACAGTAACATAGTTAATATCGGGTTCTGCACTCTTGTCGTTGCCAAAGCTGACGGTAACGGCTTCGCTTTCGGTTTTTCCCCAGCCGGTAATTTTAATATCTACACTGGTGCCTGCATCGTCGAGCTGCGCAATTTTTACCGTTGCGGTTCCTGTGGTACCCGCTGTCGCAGAACCGAGAAGGCTGCCGGCAGTTGAATACACCTTTACAACATCGCCATTTTTCAGCTTGCCCACAATAACGGTGTCGCTGACTCCCGGCTTGTAGTTGTTAATAACTATCGATGAAATATCGGGCGTTGGCGTCTGTGCTGTCGTACCGTAGGTTAGCTCGGCGGGCTCGCTTTCAGAATCCCCGTAGGCGGTGTTCGTGATGTAGACGCTGCCGCCGTTCGGGCTTGGAAGGTCTAATTTTACCGTCACGGTTCCGTTTGAGGTGGAGAGTACCGCAGCCGAGCCGAGGAGCGTCTTTCTTTCCGCATCGGCATAGACTCTTATTCTGTCGCCCTTTGAAAGGCCTTTCACCTCTATGGTGTCCTTAATTCCGCTGATATTGTTTGTAACGGTGATACTGCTTGACGGGTCAAGGGCGGGAGTTTGCTTTTCGGCTATGAAATCGACGGGGAAAACAGCGCTTTCCTTAAGACCGACGCCGGTTCTTGTTAAATAGAGTGTTCCGCCGCTGGCGCCGATCTGAGTGATTGAGATTGTAAGGGTTGAGCCTTTTGCCAAGCCTGAGCCAAGAAGATTTTGCTTTTCGCTGTCGGCATACACTCTGATGGTATCCCCTTTTGTCAGGTTATTAGCAAAAACGGTATCCTTCATACCACCGGCGTTATTAGTAACGGAGACATTGTTAGCTGCCGAAAGGGTCTCCGATGGCATTTCTGCGCCGAAAGATACTGTTATGGGATCGCCTTCGAGCAAACCGTACCCGGTCCTTGTAATAAGAACCGTCCCTCCCTCTGCACCGAGCTGCGGAACGGACACTGTGGCGATTCCCAAAGCGGAGGCGGTGGCGCTGCCAAGCAGAGTTTTGGACGCATCGGAGGAATAAACCCGGACGACATCGCTCTTTTTAAGTCCCGAAACGGTAATGACGTCCTTTGTTCCCGCAGCGTTGTTTTGTAGTGTGATAAGGCTTGCGTCGACGACATCTGTCTGCGCTTCAGCGTCGAACGATATACTTATCAGGTTGCTTTCAAGCATGCCTGATCTTGTGTTGCTTATGTATAGCGTACCTCCGCTCACACCTATCTGCGGGATCTTAATAAGAGCCGAACCCGATGATATGGCTCTTCCTGAGCCAAGCAGAACAGTTTTTTCGCTGTCGTTGTAAACCTGTATCTTATCCCCGCTTTTAAGTCCTTTTACGGCGACAGTATCCTTAGTGCCTAAAGCGTAGTTGGTTATTGTGACGGAGTCGGCGTCAAGGTCGGGCGTTTGCTGTTCGGAGTCGAACGGAACTTCTACGCGCTTGCTTTCCTTTTTTCCAAATGTGGTGTTGGTGATGTATACGCTACCGCTTGTATCACCAAGCTGCTCAAGCTTTACGGTTGCCGTGCCGGAGTACGCCGCCTTGGCATAGCCAATCGGCGCAGTGTCGTCCGCATTTTTATACACCTGTATTTTATCACCGTATTTCAGACCCTTTACGGTTATCGTATCCCTCGTGCCGGCGTAATTCGATATTGTGATATTCGCTATGTCCGGCTCTCCGCTCTGCCCCTCGGGCTCAAAGGGGTATGAGTTCAAAGACCCGACAGTTCCGTCGGAAGCGGTAACTGCAATATATATGACGCCGCCATCCGCTCCAAGCTGGTCTATCCTTATGGTTACCGAACCTGTGTATGATGCTCTAGCCGAGCCGAGAAGGGTAGCTGCGCCGGAGTCGGCGTATACATTGACGGTATCCTTGCTTTTTAGCCCCTTCACGGCGACGGTGTCCTTGATGCCATCGACGTTGTTGGTAATTGTTACCTGAATATCGCTGGCCGCAAAGCACGGGGTGGACAGCGAAAACAGCATCGCTACTGCTAGAAACACTGTACCAAACCTTTTCGGAACTTTCATTTTAAGCCTCCTTTGATATGACGCAGTGGGAAATCATCTTTTGCGAAAAGATGTTTATACCATATAATTATTATCGACAGATTTGAATACTTATTTAGCTGTTTGATGTTAAAAATTTGAATGTGTTTATGTAATGGACAGAGTAAACAAAAAATACTTTACAAATAAAAATATTATATTTTAAGAAATTTTATGGAGTTTAAAATATAAAATACTTTACAGACAATTAAATTGAATTAATGTAAAATATATACATATTATGGCATTTATCGATATGCCCACCTGTCTAAAAAGTGTTTTTTATTGTTAATAAGAAGTTTATTTTGTGATTAATCTAAGTTGCAAAACAATCCACAATATGGTAATATATGGAATGAACGGGGGAACCAGAGCTTTTATTTTTGGCTTTAGGAGATGCCCTAGTATAGTTGTTGTTTACAAATGACAGGAGGTAAAAGAATGGCTACCAAATCAACAGTATTAAACAAAAAGGAAACCGGAAAGACCGCATCGGCTCCCGCTAAACCATCGAAACCAACAGCTTCTCCGATCAAAAAGAAGCCCTGAGTTTTCCCGATAAATAAAATGAAGGCCGTTTTATGCAGAACGGCCTTCATTTTTTTTGGTAGATTGTAAAATCAAATTGAACACATAAGAAATCCATAGTGGTAGGAATTTCTGTTAGAATAAAGTTCTCACACAACACTCTGACAGAAGGAGCCAACCACTATGGACAAGCCCTATTCTATCACTATTGACGAAGA
>JAJUHS010000123.1 GCA_029267755.1 Clostridiales bacterium | reverse complement strand
TCTTCGTCAATAGTGATAGAATAGGGCTTGTCCATAGTGGTTGGCTCCTTCTGTCAGAGTGTTGTGTGAGAACTTTATTCTAACAGAAATTCCTACCACTATGGATTTCTTATGTGTTCAATTTGATTTTACAATCTACCATTATTTTTAACTATGAATAGAATTCAACATTATGAAAATAATAAAACAGCGTGATAAATCATAGCATAGCAAAACAGGAGGAAACGCATGAAACGTATACTTGCATGCACACTTTCGGCCGTATTACTTGCCGCGGTGCTTTGCGGCTGCACAGTTACGACCACCCCGTCGCCGACTCCGACGGCAACCGTCAAGCCCACGACAACCGTAGTTCCCACTACGACAGTTGTTCCCACCACCACGGTTGTTCCGACAACCACTGTGGCTCCGACAACCGCAATCGTAAGCCCAAAAACATCTTAAAGGTGAAAAAATCAATTTTTTACCCAATGCAGAACGCCCGCAGGCTTGCTGTGGGCGTTTCTTTTTCAGTTATTCGACATAAAAAGTCGTTTTTGTGGGAATAATCATAACATATAAGTATTTTGATTAAAGACATTTAAAATCGTCAGTGGCTTAGAAAACGAAAGGAATTTTCAAATGAAACGTATATTTGCTTTTATTATTGCCGCCGTAATTATGGCAGCGGCGCTCAGCGGCTGCGCTATAACCGTTCCGTCAGTTTCCCCGGGCGCAGAGGTAAGCCCATGGGTTACAATGAACCCTAATATAACAATAAGTCCTTACGCACCAGGTTATTAAAAAATTAATGGGGCTGCCGAAAAGCAGCCCCCGTCTTTTTAAGGCAACCCAGTCAATTCCGTTCTGCGATCGCCTTATTAAATTATACCTTTGAATACAAGCAGCAAAAGTACGCAGGTGGCCAGAAGAACAAATGCAAAAATCATGAAGCCTGCGTTTATACCTCCGCTTTTGCTTACTCCGGCGGATTCGGGAGCAAGCTTCGCCTTGCGCAGGGAATTTACTATCGGCTTATATAGCAGAATGGTCAGTGCCATATTTGCGGCAGCTTTGATAAGGTTGAACGGCAAAAGCACCGGCACCATCATTCCTACTACAACAGATCGGGGAGCGTTCATATAAACCGGGGTAATAATATAGTTCCAAAGCAGCATTACCGCCGTCATTGCCGCTACGGCTGCCGTAAGTCCTATGACAGCGCCCCTCATATTGTGCTTTCTCTTGTATATAAACGAGGCCGTACATACGAACGCGCATGTCGACAGCGCGTTCATCAGCATTCCGATCGGTCCAGTATGGCTTACAGTCAGCATTTCTATAAACGGCACAATAACAGATATCGCAAATCCCGCAAGGGGCCCCATAAGAAACGCGCCGATCGTAATTACCGTATCCTTCACCTCAAGGTCAAGGAAACTGTTGAACGGTATTTTGAACGGTGGCAGCGTAAGCAGGAACGCTATGGCGCAGAACATGGCTATGGTTGTAATTTTTCTGGTTTTCATACTTTCCTCCTCAAAAATATAAACGCCCGAAAGCGGAGCTTCCGGGCGCGGCTATACAAGCAGTATCCGAAATGCAAAAAATGCATTTCGGACGTCTTCTCCCATCCAGACTTTACTGTCGGTATCGGAATCTAACCGATTCTGCGGAAAAACCGCTCGCAGACTATACTGCCGGTGAGGAATTGCACCTCGCCCCGAAGACAATTTATTAAGTTGGAACCTATTATAACATAATGTTCGGGAAAATCAATAAAAAATTTTGACAAACATTTGTTCGTCGTTGTATAATTCAGTAAGTATTCTTTATCTTGGATTTGGAGGCGCAAAAAATGACTCTTCAACCTCCCAGAGCCAACACATGCTGTTTTACCGGACACCGTCCCGCCAAGCTCCCCTGGCGCGGAGACGACAGCGACTTAAGATGCCTCGCTTTAAAGAATAAGCTTTCCGACGTTGTGGAGGCCCTTTACAAGGCCGGGATAAGGCATTTCATATGCGGCATGGCGGCCGGCTGCGATATGTACTTCTGCGAGGCGGTCATCGCTCTGCGCCTCGAGCATGAGGACGTTACCCTTGAAGCCGCTATTCCCTGTGAGGGTCAGTCAAAGCTCTGGGATAAAAATCAGCGCCGGCGCTACAACTATCTCGTCCACCAGTGCGATATTGAAACCGTGATGCAGCGCGAATACTCCGTCGATTGCATGCGGAAACGGAACTGCTATATGGTTGACCGCTCCTCCGTGCTTGTCGCAGTTTTTGACGGGACCTACGGCGGAACATCGCAGACCATCGCTTACGCAATAAGAAAGGGGCTTGAGATCATTGAGCTACGGCCATGATTTCATGGAGCTGCCGGTTAAATCGAAATCCGGCGGCTCCATGCGGCTTACTTATATCGGCAGAAAAAATCCTGCAATTCTGAAATATATTACCAGGGAAATTGTGTCCACTATGGTCGTAAGAATAGGGCTTGCCATGACGGCCGGGTCGAACCCGATCTTGTGGGCGACCATCGGCAGCGTACATCCTACTACCTTTGCAAAAAACACCGTCGCTATCAGCGTCAGGCATACCACGACCGCCACCGTTACGCCCGTATGATCCAAAAACATCAGCTTCGCGAAATTAACCGCGCTGAGTGTCAGTCCGCATAGCAATGCCACCTTTGTTTCCTTCCATGTCACCCTGAAAATATCGGAAAACTTTATATCCCCGAGAGAAAGGTTTCTTATAACCGTAGCGGAAGACTGACTTCCGCTGTTTCCGCCGGTATCCATAAGCATCGGAATAAAAGCCGTAAGTATTACAAATTTTGAAAGAGCGGTTTCATAGTTGTTTATTATCATGCTGGTAAATGTTGCGGAAACCATCAGTATAAGAAGCCAGGGTATGCGTGCCCTCCATGTTTCAATTACTCCTGTTTTTAAATAAGGCTTCTCTGTCGGAATAATAGCCGCCATCTTTTCGATATCCTCCGTCGCCTCTTCCTGAAGGACGTCGATAGCGTCGTCAACCGTAACTATCCCTACAAGCCTCCCCTCCTTATCCACTACCGGAAGGGCTATGAACGAATACTTTTTAAACATCTGCGCTACGGTTTCCCTGTCGTCCGTAGTTGTCGCGTATATTACGTTGTCGTCCATAATATCGCTGATCACCGCTTCGTAGGGACTCAGCAGCATATCTCTGACAGTGACGACACCGAGCAGCTTTCTGTCCTTTGTCGTCACATAGCAGGTGTATATAGTTTCCTTATCCTCTCCTATCGCCCTGATGCGCTCAAACGCTTCTTTGACGGTGATGTCCTTTTTGAAGTCGACGAATTCCGCGGTCATTATACTTCCCGCAGAGTTTTCGGGATAATTCAGAAACTGGTTTATAAGCTCCCTTGTCTCCTTTGTGGCGTTTTTCATCACGCGGCTCACCACATTTGCCGGCAGCTCTTCCATAAGGTCTACTGCGTCGTCTACATACAGCTCTTCGATTATGTTTGCGAGTTCCTTATCCGTTACGGAGTTGATGATAAGCTCCTGCTCGTCTATCTCCATGCAGGCAAAGACCTCGGCGGCATGCTCTTTGGACAGTATTCGGAAAACCATCGCCATCTCTTTTTCCGGCAAGGTCTGAATGAACAGCGCTGCATCAGCCTCGTTCATGTCGTCGAGCCGGTCTTTCAGCTCCTTCATCCGCTTTTTTTCAAGCAGCTCCCGAAGCTCTTCGAATACTTCGTCCATGGTCACAGTCCTTGTATCCATCATCCTACCTCCTCTTTTTCAAATAGTAATTCCCCATTACCGCCTGAACGATAATGGGGAATTTATTTTTTATTCATCAGACCGTTCAAGCTTTAGCATCGCAGGGCTATGTAGCTGCGTTAGATAATGCCTTGATTCGACATTACCTGCTGACCATCCCGTAGTGTCTCCACTACTGCGCGGCAGCAGCCCTAAACCTAGTCGGTTTAATCCCTGCGGTAGCCTCACCTACCGTATTTATTCAATTTTCTAGACTTTATCACTATGCGTACGGTTTGTCAACCACAAATTACAGTATGACGGGTCCTTTTAAATATTCCTGGCCTCCACCCCGTTCCGTGCGGTTCGGATAAGCGAGCACATAGAGATCGGTCGCGGCGGCCTCAAGGTCAAAAAGTTCCTTCGCATCTCCGCTTAGGAGCTTTCCCGCAGCCGGTTTTATGATCACCGTAAAATCCTTCGAGGCTTTTTTCAGTATTTCCCTGCCTTTTCCCCCTATTGCAAGCACTTTCGCGTAGGGCGGCTGTGATGGAAAATCGTTTCCGATGCCCAGATAGGCTCTCATAACAAGCCGGCGTATCCTCGAGAGCGCATAGCGCTTTGTCTTTGTGTTTTCCAAAACCGCCTGAAGCGTCGGCTCCTTTATGTTCTTGTAAAGCCTGTCTCCCAATCCCTCGCCGCCGCAGTCAAACAAGGCAAATTCTTCCTTGCTCATCCGCCTTAACTTTGAGAGTATGGCAGTTTCATAGCTATCAGCAAATACAGGCGCGCGCCCCGCACGCATTTCCTCCTCAAAAACCGCCAGAGCTTCCGCGGGGATATACTTTCGGACGTCATCCCCGTTTTTCAGCATTTCCCTTATCTTTGAGGCCGAGGCGGTTTCCAGAAGCTCCGCACTGTCATGACCGGCCCCGACTCTTCTGAAGGTAACCGGTGTTATGCCCGCTCCCAGCTTTCTGATTGCCTTTATATATTCGATTCCGAGAATATTGTTCGGGCTTTTCAGTATTTCGGCTTTTTTGCCCAACATTTTCTCCGCAGCCTTCTGACGGGCTGCGGCATAGGATACGCCGGATTGGAGCTTTTCGATAATAAGCTCGTCAAACCCGTCCGACATAAGCATATCGGCAGCTTCGGACAGCAGAGGAATAGAACCGCTCTCACTGCCGAAGGAGATATGCGAAACATTGCCCAGGCTGTTAAGCACGGAAACGGCGCCGAAAGCAAAATTTTCTGCGGATGAAATAGCCCACGGAACCGGAAGCTCCAGCACGAGATCGGCGCCGCACATGACGGCAGCTTTGGCACGCGCGTGCTTCTCAAAAGCCGCAAAGTCCCCCCTTTGCGTAAAATTTCCGCTCATTACGCATATTACGGAAGTATCTTTTCCAAGTATTTCGCGCGTTTTTTCCATATGGAGCTTATGTCCGCAATGAAACGGATTGTACTCCGCCGCTATACCTGCGATTTTCATATTTCAATCACCGTATATTTTCTTAAAAAAATTAATTTTTTAACATATATTTTCGAAAAAAAATCAAATCTTATGTTGATATCACAAACTTTTTATAATATAATGCATATGTCTGGAAATTATACTATATTTCTATTATTAATACAATAAGCACATGAAAGGTAATGAAAAAATGAAAGTTCTGGTTATCAACGCGGGAAGCTCATCCTTAAAGTATCAGCTCTTTGATATGACGAACGAGCAGGTTATGGCAAAGGGCGTCTGTGAACGTATAGGAATCGACGGATCGGTTCTTACGCACAAGCCAACAGGTGCCGTCCCCGTAACATATGAGGAGGCAATGCCTGACCACATTGCGGCCATCAGGCTTGTTTTCAAGGCTCTTAC
>JAJUHS010000019.1 GCA_029267755.1 Clostridiales bacterium | reverse complement strand
TGTCCGTATAGCCAACCTCGCCCATAAGCCCCATCGCGGCGTCGAAAATATTCTGTGCTGTCGTGGCCATTTTATTTCCCCCTTGATCTGCCGGAGTTTTGGGCGGGGAGTTTTCCCCGCCCCCCAAGCAGGATTAATTTTTCCCCTTATGCTACGGTAAATTCTGCAACAGGGCTGTTTATGCCGCCGGGAACCGACGCGAAAAAGCGAACGCGCGTTCCCGGAACCGGGGTCAGAGCGGTTGAGTAAACGGACGCTGTAGACGATGTCTTAGGATTTGAACCGTCGGTGGTATACTTGATTACGGCGGAACCCGTCGCACAAGAGAGCGTTATGCCGCTTGTGCCCGAGGCAGCCGTGGGAAGATCAGCCATTCCTCCCTTTGCGTGGACGTAAATGCCGTTTATCTTGTTGTCAAGCACGAAGCTGTCGTGATAGAAGCGGCATTCGCCGATGTCCGCGTCATAGCCGACCGGGTTTTTCTGAACGCGCATGGTTTTAAGCTTAATCGGGTCAACCGTCGAGTCCTTATATTTGATAATAAAATTGACGTCAGCCGACGGAAGATAGGATGAAGGCACCGGTACTATCGCCATACCGTCGATATATCCCACGACCCCGTTTTCGACAGCTTTTGCGCCTAGCGTATCGACACCTATCACCTCGCTCGCAAGCTTTGTCAGCAGATAAACCGACTCGTTGATAAAAATTACCCTGTTTTTCTTTGGAACAAGCTTTTCGCTCATTGCGGCTGAAGCTGTCATTATCGCGCCGATTACAGTGTCCTTTGTCAGCGCCGTAGTGTTCAGGAGTCCGAGCCCCGCGCCGTTTGCCCATTTTTTAAAGCGGTACTGGTCGATTGCGGGTGTGCAAACCTCGTCCCAGTTGGATTTGAGCTGTTCGTTGCAATGCTTGAAGTTGACCTGATCAGCAGAATTACCATGGTCTATCGAAAAGGTGAATGACTTGTCCTGGGTAAGGGTAAGCGTCTGAACCGCGTCGCCGAGTTCGCTGACAGCACCGAAGCGCCCGCCGGCAGCCGTGCGGTTATAGTCATTCAGGCTAACCGCGTCAACCGAATAAATCTTGATGCTCTGAGCACCATCAAACTCATACTTTTTGCCTGCATACTTCTCTGTGATCGAGAATAGCTTGAATCGCTCGTCTATGAGCGGCACATACTTCGTAGTAAGGTTAACTGACATAATTTTCCTTTCCGCCCTGTTAAGGGCATTTAAATTAAAAAATATCTTTTGGGCTGATTACTAAACAAACCGAAACGCCAGATTTAGCCTGAATTCCGCTCTCCGCTCAATCCTCCGCGTACCAGAGTCTCTCCAGCTCTCCGAGCTTCAGCCCGCTGCCCTCGCAGGAGCGAGACGACACGCTTGCCTCTCTGTTTTTATGGTTTTGCCTCTCCGCCGCAAGCTCAGCCTTAAGCTTTGCGTTCTCGTACATAATGTAAGCGGTAAGGAGTCTTTTGCCTGCGGCAACCTCCCTCCAGACCTCTTGCGGAATATCCGCGGGCGATACGTCCGGCATCAGCTCAATAAATTCGACAAACTCCGCATTGCGTTTTGAAATTGAAGCCTCACCTTCATACTCAGGCGATTTTTCTCTTTCCTCCTTACCTGCCTCACCTTTTCCTCCGCTTTCATCCTCCCTTACATTGATTTGTTCCGCAGAGCTTTTTTCATTTTTATAACCGTTTTCGGGCGTGCTGTCATACCATCCTTCTTCGCCGCTCCATTCCTCCGCAGCGGTTTCCAAAATCTCATTTTCGTCCATAATGATTCTCCTTTTGCCTATAATCGGGCAATTATTTATGTACAGGCTGGTCTGCCATGTCCATCATAATATTTCTTTTTAATCAAAGGGCTTCTCTCCTTTGCCGATACCTCTGAGCATAACTTTGACCGTAACTCCGCCAGCTTCTCCTCCCTGGTCGAGCATATAGACCGGCAGCTTTGAACGAGAAACGCTCATGCTGTCGGTTCTCTGCTCAATATCGTCAATGAGCCTAAGCTGAGCCATTTTAAGTATCTTTGCGTAACCGCCCCTGTCCTTCCCTCCGAGAATACTCATAAACTTGTCAACCGTAATGCCAAGTCTCACGCAGAGCCCCGCCGCTGTAGGTTTCCTTGAATTTTCCCCGCACTCGGCAAAATATTGCTCCACCAGCTCCCGAACCTCCTCGGGAGAGCTCCCTAAATCTTTCTTTTTTGCCATTTGTTTACCTCGTTGCAATTAATTGAGACAAAAAAACGTATAAAAGTAAATATTTTACAAAAAATATGAATTTTTATCTTGAAATTTTTGTAAAATGTGATATTATAATCTTGGGGTTTAAATAACATAACATAATTAAAAGACCGTTCTGTAAATATTGAAAGGGAGTGAAATCTTCAAATACTGCCAGTTAGATACTGTCAGCAATAGACTGCCGGTAACCCGAAAGATACAGGCCGTTTCATTATGAAGAACTGTCAACCTGTCGACCTCAAAAGAAAGGCGGTGGCGCAATGAACAGCGGAGATGTATTCGAGGTTATATATGAGGCATTGTTACTGTACATAGACGACATAAGCGCGATAGACGGCGTATTCGCAATTGACGGTAACCTGGTTGTGTCCCTTATTGACGGAGATAAATATCAGCTTTCCATAGTTCACAGAAATAATTGAATGGGGTTTTTATCAGGAAGGGGCAAGCCCCTTCCTGTTTTTATTGGAGCGTTGCCGATCTCAGCTTTTCGATTAGCTCCTGCTTCTTTGTTATATAACCCTCTGGAAGCCGCTCAAGATAGTCCGGAACGTCGATTTTCCCCTGCTTAAGAAGATTGTCAAGCGTCTGCAGGGATGCGATCTCGCTCCAGTAAGCGGAGGCCCCGACATCGAGCTTCAGGCTCATAGACATATCGCCCAGCCGCCCGAAGTCAAAGTCCGTCCATTCCCCGCTGCTGGTCTTAACATACCTCAGCCCGTAATAGCTTTTCATAAAATCGAGATAAATGCGCCCCAACTCCTCAATGCACTGGTAAAGGTTCTGCTTCGTTATCTCCAACGGAATGCTTGAAGCTCGCTGAAGAGCAATTATCGCCGAGGAGTTGTCTGGGTTCACGTCACCGAGAGCTGTGGGCGTTGCGCCGAGGAAGGTCTGCGTATACTCAACCGCAATCTCTATAAACTGCGAAATCTGCGGTGAAACCGCCGCGGGGTCTATTATCTTAGCTACATTATTCACATCGCCGCCGTTTATCCCTATTGCCGCCCCCACCCTGCTGTCCCACTTTGCGACACGCGTCTTGTCATAAACGACCTTCGGGTATGCCGTTGTCATAAGGGAAATCATTGCCATTGCAAACAGCTTGTTTACAAATATCTGATTCGGTATCAGCCCCGTAATCAGTGCCTGACCGTGGTAGCAATCCTGAACATAGTCCCAGCATAGCCATGAAATCGGATATAGCGAAAGCCCTGTATCCCACTCCGGACGAATTTCCGCATCCTTTGTACACTCGTAAGCTAGTATCCGCCCCGTTTTCCTGTCCCGCCTATAGCGGAGAAGAACTGTCGTCCTGCCGTCACCCTCTACGTTTCGGCTCACGCTCATATCGCCCGAATCGGGCATCACGGCTTCCCAGTCGGGGCAGCCGTTTACCCTTGCCCGCTCCCTTACCTCCTCAGCCATTCTCCGCGCGGAAATAATTATGTAGGGCTGCTTCTGAACACTCTTGTCGTTAGGATTTCCAAAGAAAACCCGGGTGTTTTCAATGATTTCCGTCCTTATCGCGCCCTTGGCCTTCTGTCCGGTCTCGGCGTCGGGATCAAAGTATGTATGCATCGCGCCGTCGCCGTCCACCGCCGCGTTTCTTACAAATTCGCGTATCATATTCATGATGCCGTTTCTCTCAAAGATGCTGTCAAACTCTGTGTTTAAAATCTCTGCAAGAGCCTCATCCGTATTAAGCGGCTCAGCGTTTGATATCGGCGCAGCGTTTATTTTCAGGCTGCTGCTTGAAATCGAAGAAACCGTAAATAGCGTCACGCGCTTTAAAAAGTTGAATACAGGCGTCGGCAGGCCGTTTGACTGCACGCCCTCCCACTGTTTCCCGATGAAAAAGTTTTCGTTGTTCTCGACGGTACTGTAAAGGTTAATCCTCGAATTGTAGGCCACTCCGCTCTCATAATCCTTCCACACTCTGCGAAAAAGCTGCTCGGAGTCCCTGCTCTTGTTTTTCATGTCGTTCATATAAAAACTATCCTTTCCCGGTCGCGTTTTGCCGCCTTTATTCAAGCTTCAGCCCTCCGCCGGCCTCGTAACTTAGCAGGTTCGCTATTCCCTCTTCCCAGCGTCTCTGCTCAAGCCGCCTCTTTTCCTCTGCCTCGTCCGCCGAAGCTGCCTTTTCGCTGGCTTGAATCGTCTCCGAAAAGCCTTCCGAAACGTCCTCCGTTCCCCGCTTCCTTTCAAGCGTATCCGTAATCTCTCTTAGCTTGTCCAAAACGCCCTGCAGGCAAAACAGCACCACGAGCAAGACCGCAAGACAGAGAGTCAAAATAAAAATAACCGCCGTCAACGCAAAGCCATCCATAGCAACCTCCTGAAATTTGTTTTAAGAAACCTGAAACGGCTCCCCCGCTTTTGCGGTTGAACCGTTTCCGAACTTCTTCTGTTCAGTTGACGCTTAAATCATAGCATACACATTCCTGATTTTGCACCCGACAAAACGCGCTGTAAAAAATGACGGCATAGGGTCCGGGAACCCCTGCGCCGCTTATATTTGCGGCTTACATACTCCCGTTTTTCCGCAGGCATCAGTCCTGAACTTTTTTATATTTCCGCTATTCTCTTTCCCGTGTTCCTCGCTTTTCGAACCGTCCAAAGCAAAAATAGCGCCGGAACGTCCGCTTTTGCAGCCGCTCCGGCGCTGTTTTTTGCCTCAACCCTCAAATCATCGTTTTTTTATGTTCATGGAAATCTCGGAAAGCGCGCGCGACGCCTCCATATTGCAGGAATTGGTTTTCGCGATATCTCCCAGCGAAAGCATGCCGACAAGCTTGCCGTCCGATGTAACCGGCAGCCGTCTGATCTGGTGCGCCGCCATAATGTCCGCAGCCAGTCTGACGTCGTCATCCGGAGCTGCGCTTACGGGAGAGCGGGACATTATTTCCCGGACCGGGGTATGCTCCGGATCGCTCTCGGCGGCTACGCAGCGCAGGACTATGTCCCTGTCCGTTACAATTCCGCGCAGTTTTCCCTCCGAGGAGCATACGGGAAGGGAGCCGATGTTGTGCCGGTACAGAAGCCTTGCGGCAAGCGATGTGGACTCGTCGGGCGAAATAGATATTACGTTTTTGTTCATGAGTTCGCTTACTTTCATAATTCCACCTCCAAGGGCTATTTTGCCCTCGGAAACGATTGCTTATACTGCCCGATTATGATAAAATCAATAAAAAATGGCGCAAAAAGCGAATTCACTGGAGGCAGCGTTTTGGATCGCGAGGAATATATGAAAAAAGCCCTGGAGCTTGCGATGGAAGCTTATGCCGAGGGGGAAGTCCCTGTCGGCTGCGTTGTCGTATCAGACGGCAAAATAGTCGGGCGCGGCAGGAACAGGCGGGAAAACGAGAAGAACGCCCTTGCTCATGCCGAGCTTGAGGCGATAAACGCGGCGTGCCGGGCTCTCGGCGGCTGGCGTCTTTCAAATTGCGACCTTTATGTTACACTGGAGCCCTGCCCGATGTGCGCCGGTGCGATAATCAACGCGAGAATTGCAAGGGTGTTTTACGGAGCCAGGGACTCAAGGGTCGGTGCCTGCGGAGGTGTAATCAACATTTTTGAAGAAGGATTCGGGCATAGGCCGCAGCTTGTGGGCGGGCTTTTGTGCGAGGAATGTACGGAGCCGCTCAAAGAGTTTTTCAAAAACCTGAGAAGCCGTTGATTTAACTGCATAATGGGCCGCAGCAAAAAGGAAAATAGCTGCGGCCTTTTTTCTCATAAGTATTCCTTTATCTCGTCAAAAATCAGCCTGTATGCCGGAGCGAGCAAATGCACCTTATCCGCCCCGAACTCCGGCCTCAAATAACCGTCCTCGTCCGTCAATACATGGTTTACATCGATAAACTCACAGCCCATCTCGGCGGCAAGCGCCGAAACCGCCCTGTTTGCTTCCTCAATGCCATCTCGGCTTCGGGTCTTATCGGCCGCCTGAAAATCGTCTACGTCGAATTCCCTCAAAACAGGGTAATACGCCATAACATAGACAATGCAGTCCGGCAGCCGTTCCTTAATGCGACGAAGAATTTTCCGGTACTGCTTTATAAGCTTCCCAAGCGCATCGCCCGGGCGGTCAAGATCGTTGCTTCCGATGTTAATGAAAATCTTGCTCGGCTCAAGCTCAAAAATACATGCGTCCATGTTCTTCAAAAGCTCGTCCGTGCGCCAGCCCGCGACTCCCCTGTTGTAAACCGTCTTATCAATACCCTCGGCCATAATAAATTCGTTCACCATGAAGTGCTCCATAAGCGACGAGCCGACCAGCACGGTTGCGCCGCGTTTAGCGTAAGCGTTCATGCCGCGGTATCGCCGCACCTTGCCCTCCATTATGCGGCTTTCCATCTGATTTATGGCTCTTCTCGCCTCATCCATGCTATTCACAATTTGCCCCCTGGAGTTTGTCAAGCTTCCTGTTCCTGAAATAAAGGAGAATGTCAATCGTCACCATGGCAAGGTTGATCAAATAAAAAATGAAAACATATGTAATGTTGCCGGTAACTATCTTTCCGGTCAACCCCAGAACATAGCCCGCCCAAACAAGGCCGCTGAACAAAATGCTTTTGCCCTTAGCCGTCCTCGACCGCCACGACTTCAAAACCGCGAATGGCCATGAAAAGCCGAAGCAGACGACCATGCACATCTCAAAAAACTGTCCCAAAATAAATACCTTCTTTTTACTTGATTGACCAAAGATAAAATGACGCAACCGAACCGTACGGCGAGTACAGCCTGCGAAAACGCTCAAATGTATCGTCGTCTAGCGCGTCGAGCCCGTGAAGCTTCATAAGCCCGCGCCTGATGCCCAGATCGTTGCGGCTTAGCACGTCGGGCCGCTCCAGTGAAAATATCATAAGCATCTCCGCCGTCCACTTACCGATCCCTCGAAGCTTAGAAAGCTCCGTGCAAAGTTCTTCGTCACTCATGCGTTTTAGCGTCTCGACGTCCAGCCTGCCGCTTTTAAAGTTCTCCGCCGCATCGCGTATATATGAAGCCTTGCGCATCGATATGCCGACGCTCTGAAGCTCCTCGGCGGATACGGTAAGAATCCTTTCCGGCGTAATCTCGCCGAACTTATCAAGCGTGCGCCGCCAAACCGTCTCGACGGCCTTCATTGAAATTTGCTGGCCCATAATGTTGTAAACGAGCGCCGCGAACAAATCCGGAATGACCTCGTATTCGGGAAAACCGACCTCGTCAATAAGCCGCCCGAGTATTTCGTCCCGCGATTTAAGGTAATTTAGCTCCCTCTCGCCATACTTAAAAATGCGCGGCGCGCGTTTTTCAATGTCGAGCAGCTTTTCTTTAATAGTTATCCCACTGGCGTAGCCTGTAAGCGCGCCGCCGGAACCGATTACCCTGTGGCAGGGAATTATAATAGGAACAGGGTTTTTGTTGCATGCCATGCCGACTGCCCGCGCAGCGTTTTTGCCGCCGAGCGCCTCCGCAATCTCGCCGTAGCTTCTCGTTTCGCCGTAAGGAATTTCGCGAAGCTCGCTCCAAACCCTTTTTTGAAACTCCGTACCCTCAGGAGCGACAGGAACGGTAAATCGCCTGCGCCTGCCCTCAAAATACTCCGAAAGCTCGGTCCAGGCGCGCTTAATCAGCTCCGTTTCGCAGTTCACACCCGAATCCGCGCCGCCGAAGTCAATGCTCTTTATAAAGCCCTCGTCCGCCCCAATACCAATTTTGCCGAGCGGAGTATCGTAAACAAATGAGCAAAGCATGTCCCCACCGCCTTGGGTATTTTATATCCAGTTTAAAGTATCGTCAGAATAATTTCAAGGCAATTATTTTTATTTCACTCGTTTCAGGAACCGTATCCTTCATATTCATATGATACATATTCATGTAATTAACAAGATCGTTGATCGTGCAAAAACCGGCAAGCAGTTTCCACTACTTGCCGGATTCCTTTACTATCGCTCTACCCCAACTATTGACATAGAGCCAAAATAACTACATTGAAACTATTTGGGCTATCTTGTAAAGATCCTCGGGAATTGTTTTTTTCATATCAAGTGCTTCCTGTATATCATAATCTATAAGTTCACTGCTCCTTATGGCGACAACGCGGTTTCCTATACCCTTATAAAGCAGGTCAACAGCACGGTATCCGAGCTTTATGGCATTTACGCGGTCGAGCGCGGACGGCGCTCCTCCGCGCTGGATGTGTCCGAGAACGGTAAGTCTGGTGGTCATGCCGGTGTTTTCCTCAATAAGCTTTGCCACCTGTGCCGAAGAAATCTCGCAGCCCTCTGAAACCACAACTATATAATGGCTCTTTTCGTGAGCCTCTATCTTATCGTATATCTCCTTTTTCAGGTCGCACTCGCGCTCGGGTATCAGTACCGCGAGAGCTCCGGACGCAACGCCGATATCGAGAGCCAGATAACCTGCCCTGTGCCCCATTACCTCCACCACGCTGCACCTGTTATGGCTCTCGGAGGTATCGCGAAGGCGGTCGATGGCTTCAACCGCGATGTTGCAGGCCGTATCGAACCCTATGGTATAGTCGGTACAGGCAATATCGTTGTCGATCGTCCCGGGTATCCCGATAGTCGGAAGTCCCGCCTCGCTGAGCTCCTTCGCGCCGCGGAAGGAACCGTCGCCTCCGATTACCACCAGCCCGTCTATACCGTTGCTTCGGGCTGTTTCTACGGCGGTGCTGACGCCCTCAGGCGTTGCGAACTCAAGGCAGCGTGCGGTGTGAAGGATCGTGCCGCCGCGCTGTATAATGCTTGATACACTGCGCATACCCAACGGGGACATATCGCCCTCCATAAGCCCACGGTATCCATAATGAATGCCTACAATTTCAAGCCCGTAATAGTATGCCGATCTTACAACCGCCCTTATCGCGGCATTCATTCCGGGGGCGTCTCCTCCGGAGGTAAGGACTCCGATCTTTTTTATTTTTGCCATCTTCAACCCTCATTTTTGCATTTAATATATTTTCATCCCTGCAAGGTTAAAATATTTGTCTTAAATCGTATTTTAACACATTGGAAAACTTTTTCAAGTTTTACTTTAATAATATTAACGGCAAAGAAGGTTTTGAAGCCATTCTCTGCCGTCTTTTCAAATCATCTTACCGTCGTTGTCGCATTGCTCTGCGTAAATGTTTTAAGCACTGTTCCTCCCGAATAGATGCCGCCGCTGTAATAACCGCCCTGCTCCGTACCGCCCGAATAGCTTCCGCCGGTGTAAATCTTGTAGGTTGCGCCGAGCTTTATCGAAGCCGACGTAAACACGAAACTCTGCCATGCTTTCTGCGATGAGAAGGTTACGAGCTCGTTGCCGCTCTCGTCCGTAATGCGAATCAGCGTGCCAGCCGCCTGAGAAGTCAGAATGTGCATTGTATTTACCCCTGAAACCTTGCTCGGAGTCGTCGCCATTCCGGAGCTGCCAGCGGCAATCAGGACGCCGCCCGTCATCTCGAAGCCGCTGTCGTAATCTAGCGAACCGTTGCCGTTATTCGTTGGGCCCTGTACTATAACCGTTCCCCCAGTCATTGTAATCGAGCCGTTAACATCTACTCCATCGCCGGATGCGTTTACTATCCATGTTCCGCCGTTTATTGTAAGAGTGCCCGTGCTGCTAGACAATCCTCCGCCGCCTGGCATTGCTCCGCCCTTCATACCACCGCCGCCTGGCATTGCTCCCGTTGGCGCTTCGCCCGTTGGCACTCCGCCCGTTGGCAGTCCGACCGTTGGCGCTTCGCCCGTGGCCCCGCCTCCCTGTCTGCCTCCGGCAGGGGCGGTTGCAGGAGCTTCCGCGTTTGCCGCGGCAGCTGGCGATGTCGCAGCGGAATTGTCTTTTCCTCCGGCGCCGTTAATACCGTCGTCGCTCGAGTTCACTATAGCCGTTCCGCCGTTGAGTACTATGGCTGAGCTCTCCAGTCCTTCATAGCTTTTTGTTATCTTTATATAGCCGTCGTTAATCGTCAGCGTTTTTTCGGCATGTATCGCATCGCCCTCGCTGGATATATTTATCGTTCCGCCGTCAACAGTAATATAGTTTTGAGCCTGTATTGCCTTTTTTGAGGCTTCAATCGTGATTGTACCGCTCTGTATCTCAATATACCCCTTGTCGGTCTCTTCATTGTCCGACTGTATACCGTCGCCGCCAGCCTTTATGTTAAGCTCAGCGTTTGCAACCGCCACGCTGTCCTTGCCCTTGACGCCGTCGTTTACAGCATTAATGGTAATTCTTCCGCCGTATATTTTAAGGTCGTCCTTGCTGTGAACGCCGTTATCGTAGTTCGCGTTTATCGTTAGCGCGCCCGTACCGGTAATTTTCAGGTCGCTTTTGCTGAATATTACCGCGTCGGCTTCGTCATTTTTACTATAGTTGGCGCCGTCGGCCAGTTTGTTTTCAGTACCGTCTTTAAGGCCTATCGTAACCTTGTCGCCGCTTTTTACATATATCGGTGAGCCCGTCGTACAGGTGATATCCGCACCCGCGAGCAGGATCAAAACCTTGTCACTCTCTCCCGCTTCTACGACTATCTGTCCTTCGCTCAATGTTCCGCTGACAGTATACGTTCCCTGACCTTTTATGGTCACCACGCCGTTTGATACCTCGGCGCCGCTTCCGCTGAAGCTGATACTGCCGCCGTTTAGCTTGATTTCGCCTCCGCCGCTGATTAACTCAATTTCTGACGAGGCTGTGCCCTTGGAGCCTGCATCGGCAGCGGTTGGGACTGCCGATACGGATAAGTTGCCGGTGACCGACGGCGACGTACCCGGGGAGGAGGCCCCTGCGGCACAGCCTGACAGAAGGGCGGCTATGCAGAGGAAGGAAGAGAGAAGACCTGTCGCCCTGCGTTTTATATTGTAAGTCATTTTCATGACACCGCCTTAAACATAAACTTTTTCTTCGAATGCCATTAGTGTAAGGTTTATATCCAGATTTCCGTTGCGGCATCGAAGCGCATCGATAAATTCCTTCTGACTTGCCCCGTTTTTCAGCTGCACTTGATACACCAGCTCGAAAAGAGAGCCAAATTCCTTCGTCTTGACCTTCTGTAAATTCCACGAGGTTGTATATTTGCTCATAATATCATCGAACAGCCCCTGATAATTGAGACTTTCGGGTATCGTAATCTTCAAATGCATAGACGAGTTCCTCGGCTTGCCGAAACGTATCTTTGTAAGTATGACCATCGCAAGGCAGAGCACAGCCGCAAAGAGCGCCGCATACCCGATGTATCCTATCCCGCCCGCAAGTCCGACGGCAACGCTGAAAAACACATATGCTATATCCTTTGGGTCGCCCGCCGTGCTTCTGAAGCGAATCAGCGAGAAGGCCCCCGCAAGCGAGAAAGCCCTTGCCACGCTGTTTCCTACGAGCAGTATTATGATAGCAACGATCGTTGGCATCATAATAAGCGTTATCGGGAACGAGGGGGTATAGCCCTCCTCCTTGTTTGTAAGCATATATATAAAGCTTATGAAAAGCCCGATTGCTATCATCGACCCGAGTATTGTCAGCGTGTTCGCAAGCGTGATTGTTGAACCTGCACTGCCGCTGACCAGATTTTCTATGAATTCCGTCATGTTACCTTTCCTTTCTCATACTATACGACCATTTTAATTTTTGGCCTTTGCCGCTCTGCTTCAAAAGCGCGCCTGTACTTTGAAAATCCGGTTGGAAATGCCTCCGCCCTTGATAGCGCATGCGAGAGCCATAGCGGCATTGCCCCTGGTATTTTTATTTCCATCAGGTATCTGTTCGCTTCCAGCAGCCTTGTACCGTAAGAGCCCTTTTTAAGGTCGAGGTCGGTTGTCCTGTAAAGCAGGTTGGAATCGACGGTGACTCTAAAGCTGTCGTCCCCTTTGCCGAAAAAGGCCTCTCTATCGTAGCCAATAAACACCGCCGGCCTCAGATCGAGTTCCCTTTTGAAGTAATCAATCTCATTCATTACCTGAATGTTCATATAATCGGTGCACTGCGGCCTCCTGCCTGTTGTGAGAAACTCTTTGGCCTCGCGGAGCTTCATAACCGCCCGCCGCTTGTTGCCCTCATTTATCAGCTTCTTCTTTATGCAGACAAAAACCTGATCTTCGTCAGACTTTGGGGTTCCGTAACTGCGCATACGGAGCTTCTCCTTGTAATCCGGATATGAAATGCAGCGGCGTATAATGTCAAAGTCCGGTGTGTCGTAATAAATCGTATTTACCTGATACATTTGCCCGCCGCGGCAGAAGTCGTCGGGCCGCATCTGCTCGCGAACTCTAATCATTATGACATCATACTGCTCTCGCGTCAGGACATACTTGTTTTCATATCGTTTGAAGGTGTTGATCGCCATATCCATCGTTCCTTTCGTGTGCCAAGGATAACACCCTATCCTTAAAAGAATCTGAAAAAAACTTATTTTTTGTTTCAGACATTTTTCAGCTTTTATGATACAATTAAAATATAATTATAAAATGATGGGGGTATTTCTTTTGCGGATACTGGTTGTTGAGGATGAGGTGCGTTTGGCCGATACCATCGAGCAGCTTCTTAAAGACAACAAGTACGCGGTCGACGTCGTATACGACGGAGAAGCGGGGCTTGACTGGGCCTTGTCAGGCATCTACGACGTTATTCTGCTCGATATAATGCTGCCGAAGCTGAACGGCTTTGAAATAGTGCGCGCAATAAGGGCCGAAAAGCTCGACACCCCCATACTGCTCTTAACGGCGCGTACCGAAACCTCGGATAAGGTTCATGGCCTTGACTGCGGAGCAGACGATTATCTGACAAAGCCCTTCGCGTCCGACGAGCTGCTTGCAAGGGTCCGTGCTCTCTCCAGAAGGAAGGGCGAGGTAATCCTAAACGAGCTCGCCTTTTCCGACATCACGCTTTCATTATCGTCATATACACTTTCCTGCGGTTCGAAGTCGGTAAGGCTCGGGCCCAAGGAGTTTGACGTAATGCGCATGCTGATGGCGAATAAAACCAACATAGTTACGAAGGAGGATCTCATACTCAAAATCTGGGGTACTGAATCGGACGCTGAGGACAACAATGTCGAGGCTTATATATCCTTCCTTCGCAAGAAGCTGTTTTACATCGGTTCCTCCGTTCAAATTTCTACTGTCCGAAAGGTAGGCTACCATCTGGAGGACCCTGACAATGCTTAAAAAGCTGAAGATAAAATTTATCATAATAACCATGTCGCTGCTCCTTATTGTTATCTCCGCAGTCTTTACCAGCGTCTGCGTGTCTACGCAGAAGGAGCTTTCGGAAAATAACATAAAAATACTTGAGATCTCCCTGAAGCAGAAATCCCCTCCCCCTATGGAGATCGGGCCTAAGGACAGGCCCGACCACACCTCTTTTGGAGGCGTTTTTAACGTCGAAATTGACTCCGTTACCGGCGAGAAAACCGTTTTGGGCGGCAACATAACGGTCAGCGACGAGGCTCTTGATGAAATTGTAAACATCGCAATCGGCATGGGCGATAAGGTTGGAAAAATATCCGAATATAATCTTTCCTATATGAAAGACATAACGCCGAGGGGCATAAGGCTCTCGTTCCGCGACATAACGCCGGATATCAATTTAATGAACAGCCTTGTAAGAAGGCTTGTCATCGTCGGCGTTTGCGCCGCTGCGGCATTCTTCCTGATAAGCCTTTTCCTTGCCAGATGGGCCGTACGGCCCGTCGAGAAGTCCTGGGCGCAGCAGAGGCAGTTCGTCGCCGACGCGTCCCATGAGCTGAAAAGCCCTCTTGCCGTGATACGCGCAAACTGCGACATGATAATGGCGCACGGTGAGAGCACGGTACATGATCAGATGAAATGGCTGGGCTATATTAAGGCCGAGTCGGAGCGCCTAAGCCAGCTTGCGTCGGACCTGCTTTTCCTTGCAAAGTCCGACGCGAGGGATGATGTGCCGGTCTTTGAAAAGGTCAACTTAAGCGACATTGCCTGGGGCAGTGTTCTTCCCTTTGAGTCCGTGGCCTTCGAAATGAAAAAGTCTATCGAATCAAGCATCGCAGCCGATATTTTTGTAAAAGGTGATGCAGGTATGCTGCACCAGCTTATCGTTATTCTCCTGGATAACGCCTGCAAGCACTCGTCCGAGGGCAGCGTTATAACCGCAAACCTCTCTGCGACGCAGGACAGGGTAAAATTCACCGTGCACAACACCGGTGAGCCGATACCGCCCGAGCATCAGGAACGGCTCTTTGAACGCTTTTACAGGATTGATAAGGCCCGTTCCCGCGCCGACGGCGGAGTTGGCCTCGGCCTTGCGATAGCGAAGAGGATAACTGAGGATCATGGGGGAAAAATCGCTCTTGTCAGCAACATCGCCGACGGCACGGTTTTTACTGTTACTCTGCCGAGATCAGTTTAAAAAAATAAAGATAAGCCGCTCCGTCATATTGATGCAACGGAGCGGCTTTTATTGTGTTAAAAAGCTTATCGGGTCTGAAAATGAATATAAAAAATATAATGCAATATTCTATATCATATTTATAATAGTGTAATTGACATTTAAAATTCTCAATGTTATTCTGGTATTACCAGTTATAACAGTAAAGAATAAAGGAGCCTAAAATGAACGAATTATTAAAAGGGATCAGGGTCGTCGAACTTGCAACGTTTGTAGCGGCCCCTACGGCCGGTCGTTTTCTCGCCGACCTTGGAGCAGAGGTCATTAAAGTGGAAACCCCATCCGGCGACGCCTTTCGAAACACCGCCGTAAACGAGGGTCGTCCCCAAGGCGATGAGGAAAATACGACCTTTGATCTTGAAAACGGAAACAAAAAAAGTATTGCGCTAAATCTTAAATCTCCGGCCGGCAAGGAAGTGCTTATGCGCCTTATCGAAAGGGCCGACGTATTTATTACAAACTGGCGGGACAACGCCCTTGTGCGCGCCGGACTTGATTATGAAACGCTTAAGCAGAAGTATCCTGCGCTTGTATTCGCATATGTCACGGGCTACGGCGATAAAGGACCAGACAAGGACCTGCCCGGCTTTGATTTCACCTCATATTTCGCCCGCGGCGGAATTCTCGGCACACTTTACGAAAAGGACACTGTACCTATGAACCCGATTGCCGGCTTCGGCGATCATCAAGTCGGCATGTATCTTGCCGCCGGCATAATGGCCGGCCTATACCGCGCCAAAACTACCGGCAAGGGTGAAAAGGTATCGGTAAGCCTGCTCCACGCCGCTATTTTTGCGACAGGGATCATGCTTCAGGCTTCCCAGTACGGCCATCCTTCGACACAGTATCCCGTTTCCCGCAAGAATGCACAAAACCCTCTCCAGATAGCGCATAAAACAAAGGACGGACGCTTTATCCAGATTGCGATGCCCATGTACGACGCTTTTTACGAGCGTTTTATGAAAGCCGCCGGCCGTGAAGACCTTGCGGACAACCCCAGATACCGTACGCAGGCGGCCGTTTTGGATAACCTGCCGGAGTTTTACGATATCATGGTCGAGCTGTTTGCGTCCAAGGATCTTGCGGAATGGATGAAGATACTCACCGAGGCCGATATCCCGTTCGCGGTTGCTCAGCTCTGGAGCGAGGTGCTGACCGATGAGCAAGCCTGGGCTTCCGACTGCCTATATGCTATGAAGTACCCGAACGGCAATACCCGCACCTTGGTTCGCCAGCCGGTTATGTTCGCCGAAACCGGTCTGCCCGACTACAACAAATCCCCCTATATTGGCGAGCAGACTGTCGATATTCTGGAGTCTCTGGGCTATCCCGAAAACGAAATAAAGGCGATGCTTGCGTCAAAGGACGCCGTCGCATACAACAAATAGAAGAGGATATTCAATGAACGGCAAATATGCAATGGGAATAGATATTGGCTCAGCTACGTCAAAGTGTGTGCTAATCGGCAAAGACGGAAACATTGCAGCCAATTCCCTGATAGCTTCCGGAACCGGCACAGCCGGGCCTTCAATGGCAGTCGAGGCTGCCTTTGGAAAGCTGGGCGTAACACGCGAGAATATCTCCGCGATCGTTTCTACGGGGTACGGCAGAAATTCCTTCCCCGGCGCCGATAAAACGATGAGCGAGCTTTCCTGCCATGCCCGGGGAGCATATCATCTGTACCCCGAGGCCAAAACCGTGATAGATATCGGCGGTCAGGATGCCAAGGTGCTGCATATAAGCAACGGTGCGCTTTCTCAGTTCCTTATGAACGACAAGTGCGCGGCTGGCACAGGGCGTTTCCTAGAGGTTATGAGCCATGTGCTCCAGCTTGATATCTCCGAAATGTCCGAGGCTGGGGCGAGGGCTGAAAAGCCTCTGGAAATAAGCTCCACCTGCACAGTGTTTGCCGAGTCTGAGGTTATTTCCCACCTTTCAAGGTCGGCAAGCATAAACGATATTGTCGCCGGCATACACAAATCCGTTGCTACTCGTACAGCGGGGCTTGTAAAAAGACTCGGCGTCATCCCCGAAGTTTTCATGACCGGCGGAGTAGCAAGGAATGAAAACGTCCGCCATTACCTCAGCCGCGAGCTCGGGGTTGATATAAAGACCTCTCCCCTGGCTCAGTATGCAGGCGCTTTGGGCGCGGCGCTGTTCGCGCTGGAATTAACAAATAATAAGGAGTGATTTGTATGGAAGAACGAAAACCCGCAAAGATTCTGCTGCGTGAAATTGCCGATGCCGCGTATCAGCGCGCCTGGGACGCAAAAAACGCGGGTGAAAAGGTTGGCTGGTGCGCGTCCAATTTCCCTGTAGAGATCCCTGCCGCTCTTGACATTCCGGTCGTCTACCCGGAAAATCAGGCGGCGGCCATTGCCGCTAAGGGCGGCGGGCAGCGCATGTGCGAGCATGCCGAAGGCTTGGGCTATTCCAACGACCTGTGCGCCTACGCAAGAATTAACATGGCCTTCGCCGACTTGAAGACCTGCGAGGAACTGGATATGCCTCAACCCGATTTTGTCCTGTGCTGCAACAATATCTGCAACTGCATGATAAAATGGTACGAGGCTCTCGCAAAAACCCTGAATATTCCCATGATCCTCGTCGATATCCCCTACAATACCGAATATGAGGTTTCCGAGGACCGCATAAGATACATAAGGAAGCAGTTCGACGAAGCAATTCAAAAGCTCTGCGAGATAACCGGAAAAACCTTTGATCCGAAAAAGCTCGAGGAATCGATGAAAGTATCCAACCGGACCTCGCGCGCATGGCTTAAGGCTACGGACTACTGCAAGTACATTCCCTCTCCTCTCAACGGCTATGACCTCTTTAACCACATGGCCGTGGCAGTCTGCGCCAGAGCGTCTGTTGAGGCTGCGGAAGCATTTGAGCAGCTCGCCGAGGAGTATGCTCAGTCGGTCAAGGACGGCACTTCCACCTACAGGGGGGAGCAGAAGTACAGAATTATGTTTGAGGGCATCGCCTGCTGGCCGCATCTTCGCCATACATATACCGCGCTCAAGGACAGGGGCATGAATGTCGTCGCCACCGTTTACGCCGACGCCTTCGGTTTTATATTCGAGAATATGGACGAAATGATGGCGGCTTATACTAACGTGCCCAACTGCATGAATATCGAGCGTGCCGCAGATATGAGGATAAAAATAGCAAAGCGCACAAGTATTGACGGTGCCGTAATACATGTAAACCGTTCCTGCAAGCTCTGGAGCGGCATTATGCCTGAAATTGAGCGCCGCCTGCGCACCGAAGTCGGAGTTCCGACAGTGACGTTCGACGGTGACCAAGCGGATCCCCGCAACTTCACGCCCGCACAGTATGACACTAGAATCCAAGGCTTCTACGAGGTTATGGAGGAAAACAAAAAAGGAGGCGGCCGATAATGAGCGAGATAAAATCAATTCTTTCGCAGCTTGACTGCGTCGCGAAAAATCCCCGCAGGCAGCTTGATATGATAATCGACGGCGGTAAGAATGTCGTCGGTTGCCTGCCCGTCTACTGCCCTGAGGAGCTTGTTTACGCCGCCGGCATGATTCCCTTCGGAATCTGGGGGGCCGACGGCAAGGAACTTTCAAAAGCCAAGCTGTACTTCCCCGCTTTTATATGTTCTGTGCTTCAGTCCGCTCTGGAGCTGGGACTAGAAGGCGCCTTTGACCGCATGAAGGCCGTTATGATTCCCGTCCTCTGCGATTCTCTTAAGTGCATGGGCCAGAATTTCAAAGCGGGGGTACCGCAGGTTGAGTTTCTGCCCGTCATCCACCCGCAGAACAGGAAGACCGAGGCCGGCCAGGAATTTCTGCGTTCCCAGTATATGAAGCTTCGCAAAAGGCTTGGCGAGATCGGCACGCCGATTTCCGACGAAAAGCTTGCCGAGGCAATTAATATATACAACAACCATCGCCGCGTAATGCGAGAGTTTTCCGAAACAGCTGCGAAGCACCCTGAGCTTATATCCGCTTCAGAGAGAAGCGCAGTCATAAAGAGCGGATTCTTTATGGACAAAGCCGAGCATACGAAGCTGGTTGAAAGGCTGAACCTGCTCTGCGGCGCCGAGCCTGTCGTCCCCTGGGACGGCAAGCGGGTTATCGTTACAGGCATACTCGCCGACAGTTCCTCCCTGCTTTCGATTTTCGAGAAAAACGGCATTGCCGTCGTCGGCGACGACGTTGCCGCCGAGTCCCGCCAGTTCCGCACCGACGTTCCGGTTACAAAGGATCCGATTGAGGGTCTTGCCCGGCAGTTTGCGGATATGGAGGGCTGCTCCGTACTGTTCGACCCCGAAAAAAAGCGCGGAGATATGATAGTTAAGCTTGCGAAGGAGCGGAAAGCGGACGGGGTTATCGTACTTCTCACGAAGTTCTGCGATCCAGAAGAATTCGATTATCCCTTCCTAAAAAGAGCCTTCGACGCAGCAGGAATTCCGTCCATACTTATCGAAGTTGACCGTCAGATGGTGAACTATTCGCAGGCCGAAACCGCCGTCGAAGCCTTCCGCGAAATGCTTTAACAGAAAATATATTTTAAAGGGCTGTCTTGCGGCAGCCCTTTAAAATATATTTTCTATATAATGTTTTTAAAATCTGTTTCGAAACCGAGCATATGCTCCCTGGTAGCTTCCCTTGCGCCCTCGGCATCGCCTTTAAGTATGGCTTCATATATTTTCCGATGCACCCTTAAAACGTTACTTCGATGCAGAGTCCCCTGCCTTTCCTCCACGTCGGCGAAGGATGTGTAAAGCAAATTCATGACGGAAGCGCTTATTACCCCTGTCACGATCTGGGCAAAGCTGTTTTTGCCGGCGGCGGCAATAAGCCTGTGAAATTCTATATCGGATTCTATAAATTTTTCAAGGTTGTCAAGAGAACGCGACATCGTTTCAAGATTTGCCTCAATAGCCTTCAAATCCTCCTCTGTGCGCCTCTCCGCAGCCCATCCCGCAAAGGTAACGTCGTTAAGACGGCGGTATTCAAGAAGCTCGTTCTTGGTAATGCGGTTCAATGCGAGCATATCTGCAAGTGGCTGTTCAATTGACGCGGTGGTCAGCGTCTGCACAACCGCACCTCCGCTGCCAGGAGTTATGCGTATAAGTCCTGCGTTCTCCAGCATCCTCAGGGCCTCTCGGATGGTAGGCCTGCTGCGCCCAAACGTTTTCATCATGTCCCGCTCGGATGGAAGCCTGTCGCCGGGCCTTATCTTTCCGTCTATTATCAAACCGCGTATCTGTTCAAATATCGCCTCGCTTGCCCGCTGCGTTTCGATCGGCTTCAGAAACTCCGACGCGGGAACCGGCTTCTCATTTCGCATCATATTTCTCCTTCAACTGGTATTACCACCTATCATTCTATATTTAACACATAAACGTCTTCAAATCAACAACTTTATATAAGCTTAGGTACAAAAAACTAACTGGGAGGCATAGCGCAAGCCATGCCTCCTCCGACCATATACCGGCGAATATTTTATACCGTCAGACGCTCATTGCGAACGGTATCCCCGCCGTGACATATCTTGTTGGCTTATCTCGTAACAGAGCCTGTCCATTGAAAAAAATGTCCGTGCCGAACGCTTTGAGCACATCGTGTTTTTCACCTCCGGAAAGGAAAAACGCCTCGTCGATTTTTACATCCCACGCCCGCAGAGCCAACACTATCCTTTCGTAAGATAGGTCATTTGACATGCTGATCAGGGCTGTTCTGATGGGAACCTCTTCCCGCGGGAATTTCTTTTGCAGAAACGAAATCATCTTTATAAGCTTTGCATAGGGGCCGTCCGGCGTCTGCTTCAGCGCGTTCTGCTTTTCATATTCCAGAAAAGCCTTTATTCCGTAAGTCTGATAAAGCTGCTCCGACTCCGAGGAGAAGTTTATGGCGTCTGAGGCAAAGGCGATTTTTATCTGCCCCGTTTCCTTGTCTGCGGTCGAAACCGCTTCCGGATAATTGCACAGTATGCCCGAGGCTATATTAACCTTCATGGACTGGCGGACGTCGTCTTCATTTGCAGACAGGAATATGTCGGTCTTATATGCGGCTAGATACGGAGAAATATCCACGTCGCCAACAATTGCCGCCCTTGTGATATCAAGCCCGTAATATTCTATTGAATTGAAAATCCTTAGGCTTTCGTCGGCGCTGTCGCGGCTGATTATGATAATTTCAATTTTCTTTTCTTCCATTATCATCGAGTTTATGCTGAGCAACGCTTTTATAAGCCGAAAGCCGGGTCCGGGTTTTAGAATTTCCTTTTCCTGTCCTGGGAAAAATGAAGCTCCCTCCTGCAAATCATTTTCCTCTTCGTTTTTTAATTCAGCGTCAAACAAAGCTCCGGAAGATACGGCTACAACCAAAGAGTTATTAATCGGCATATTACATCGTTTCCTTTCTTCTTAGGTTTTTTGATTTGGTATTTTGAATTTATTTCCATTGTACCATATATTTTCCAAAATTTCCACTGAATAATCTTTTAAATTTAAGGTTACTGTAATTTGCCGTCTGATTGTTCATTATTTATTAACAATTTTGAAATTAAATCGCCTGCGAATTATGTTATAATAAAAACAAACCGCTTTTTAGAAATACATAAGCATTTAAGGAGTACATAATGAAAAAAGGAATACTTAAAAAAGCGGCGGCGGCCGCTTTGAGCGTAAGCCTGCTTTTGGGGACGTGTATGGAAACTTACGCTGTCTTTCCCGAAGTACTTTTGCATCAAGCCGGTACGAAGCTTTCAAACGGCACCAGTCTTTTCTCGAATACATACTGGAAGGAAAGCGTGGCCGACAAGGTTTCCGAAAATTATATAACCTACTCCCCCAACAGCGCCGTAAAACCCGTAGTGGTATACGGCTCCAAGGTCTGCAACTACGGAAACTTCAACGACATGGCGGCTCTGCTCGAAAAAAGGGGCTACAATGTAATAGGCGGAATAAACGGTGATTACTACAACATGGACACCTGCCAGCCGCTGGGCATGATAATAACCGACGGCAAGCTCAAGACCTCCGATGACGGCCACTTTGCGGTAGGCTTCAAGGATGACGGAACCGCTATCTTTGGTTCCCCCGCTTTGAACATGAATATAACGGTTGATAACAATACATATGCCTTATGCGGCATAAATAAGGAGCGAACCGATAACGGTCTCTACCTCTTTACCGAGGACTTTTCCTATACCACGAAAAGCACTGGCGGCGGAACCGACGTTGTGCTAGGCATTGTAAGCGGAGATCTTACCGTAAACTCTCAGGTCACGCTGAAGGTAGAGAGTGTTTCACATGTAGATGGTGCCGCAAATCTGCCCGCGGGTAAAATGCTGCTCTCCCTCTCTGACAACGCATCCGGGCAGGAAATTTTAAAGCAGTTTACCGTCGGCAAGACGGTTACCCTGAAGGTCAGCTGCGCGGATACGCGCTGGAACAGCGTGCAGTTTGCGATCGGCTCACTCTATAAGCTTATAACCGCCGGAAAGATCGAGAGCGGGCTTGATGATTCAACCGCGGGACCGAGAACGGCAATCGGCATGAAAGCTAACGGCGAATTGATACTTTATACAGTTGACGGTCGTCAGCCAGGTTTCAGCATGGGCGCTACGATAAACGACGTTGCTGAAAGGCTGCTTAAAATGGGCTGCGTTGAGGCGACACTGATGGACGGCGGCGGCAGTACCACACTCGGCGCCAAATACATAGGAAGCAGCAGCTATTCACTTATAAACAGCCCCTCCGGCGGGCAGATGCGCAACGTTTCGACCTTTATCATGCTTGCCGCAAAAGGCAGCGGAGAAGCCGCTAATATGGGCATCTATCCTTATGACACTCTTATGCTTCCTGGTACGCAAAGGACCTTTACCGCAGGAAAGTCGGATAATTACGGAAACCCAAAAAGCGTCGGCACCGTATCCTGGCAGATAAAGTCGGGTACAGGAACCATAACTAACTCCGGCATATTCAAGGCATCCGGAACAGGTACTTCCGTAATCTCCGCTTCGTCCGACGGCCTTTCAGCCTCCACAACAGTCCGCGTGGTTAATCCAGACACTATAAACATTCTGAATGAAAGCACCGGCGACACCGTAAAATCCCTCACGCTTGAAGCTGGTCAGACCGTTTCCCTTGCCGCCGAGGCCATTTACAACCGCATGCACATCGACACTCAGGATTCCGACTTTTACTGGAAGCTCTCCGGAGATATCGGCAACATTGACGCTACCGGCACTTTTACGGCAGGTCTTTCATGGGGCACAGGAACGCTTACGGTTGCTGCGGGCGCCGTTCAGACGAGCATACCCGTAACCGTAGAGGTCGGCATTACAAAGCTTGAGGACTTTGAGGGAAGCTCCCTTAACCTCAGCGGAACCCCTAAAAACGCTACGGCGGCTATCACAGGCGATATGGATCATGTCCGTTTTGGCCGCCAGAGCGCCGATATAAAGTACGACCTTAAAAACGGCAACGCTTTTGTTCCCCTGAGCTTTAACCTGTCAAGCGCAACTCCCTATATCTCTGTATGGGTATACGGAGACAGCTCCGGCAACAACCTGCAGTTTCTGACCTCGGCAGGCGCAACCGAAAGCGTAGCTCTTGACTTTACCGGCTGGAAGCAGCTTGTGCTCGCGGCAAACTCTGGCATCACCGGAATCCAGATATCCGGCAAGGGTTCAGGCGAAATCTGGCTCGACCAGATCACGGCAGAATCCGTCCCCGCAAAGGATACGACTCCCCCGGTCATTTCCACGCCTGTCATTAACAACACCTTGCTTTCGGCCGGAGTCTGGGATGATTATGACTGCAGCATAAACTACTATAATATGTCCGTCTACTGCGACGGTAAGGCTCTGCAATACGATTACATTGACGGCCAGCTTCAGTCCTATCTGCCGGCGCTTGATCCAAGCGTTTCGCACAGAATTACCATTTACGCTTCGGATATTAGCGGAAACCGTGCAAGGCTCTCTATTGACATTCCGGCCAAATCGGCGAGCCAGGCGGTATTTTCGGATTTAAGGGGACACTGGTCTGAGGCATATGTAAATTATCTTTATAATATGCATATAGTTAACGGTATTTCCGAAAACAACGTCCTAAGCTATCAGCCAAACAGCGCAATGACGCGCGAGCAGTTCTCTGTCGTTATGGCAAAATATCTAGGCCTTGATCTGAGCAAGTATGAAGGCACTAAGCTCGACTTCGCCGACACCTCGAAGATTCAGCCCTATGCCCTGCCTTCGGTAAAGGCTATGTACGCGCTCGGAATAATTAAGGGTGTCTCCGACGGCAAGGAGCTATACTTCAATCCTTCCGATTCACTTACACGCGCCCAAGCGATGACGATCATAGGCCGCATTACGCCGGCGGGATATGCCTTATCGGAAATGACCTTCAAAGATGCTGCGGACATCCCCTCGTGGGCAAAAAACCACGTCAATTCCCTAGTTTCCCAGGGCATCGTGGGTGGCGACTCTGACGGGCAACTCCTCCCCAATTCCTCCGTCACCCGTGGCGAGATAGCCAAAATAATAACAATGCTGTACTAGCTTATGCTCCCAGGGGGTATCCAATACCCCCTGGATACCGGCTTATGCCGCGATACCCCCGGAGCAAAATTCCCCGCAAGGGGTATCTATAATCGAAATCCCCTGTAACTGTTTAAGTTACAGAGGATTTTTCGTTTTGTTATTTAGTCCGATTCAAGCGTGCTGAAGTATTTGTAATACGGGACGAGAAACGAGAATCCCTCGACAATCCTGGCTTTCAAATCCTGCGAAAAAATAGCATCACTTATCTTCTCCTCATGGATTAGAGAAAATGTCTTTTTGTTATACCAATCGTTCAGCAGTTCACCTGCATCTCCTTTTGGTCTCGCGTAGCTCTCTCCCTCAAGGATAAACTCGCTCTGTCCGTTAAGCGTTTTCATAAGCTCGCCAAGCGGCCCCGGGTTCTTATCTATCCTCGCGCGGTGCTTTTCCATCGTCGAAGCCTTCGCGCGGTAATAACCAAGCCCATAGGACCACTCCTTGGGCGCAAGCTCGAACCAGAAAACAGGACGTTCCATAACATCCTCCCCGCCGCTTA
>JAJUHS010000155.1 GCA_029267755.1 Clostridiales bacterium | reverse complement strand
GGAGACAAGCTTAAGACGCCTGATCAGGTATCCGACAGCAAGGTAAATAAACAAAGTGGCCTGAAGCTGGGCCATTGTAAAGAATCTATCCATTAAAAGTACCACCATGAATTAATTTAGTTAAAAACCGAGCGGCGGTCCAAGACCGCCGCAGCAGATCAATAGCGTTTTATATTAGGGCTTGTCAGACTGTATATATCGCCGCGCCTGTTTTCTATGGAAGGTATCTGAGAGCGCACGCTCTTTACAAAATCAAGGTCAATTTCGGCGGTAAAGCAGCAGGGACGATCATTTGCCATCGCAATAACATCTCCCCAAGGATCGATTACCATGGATTTTCCGTAGGTAATCATCTTCGGCTTCCTGCCTATTTGATCGGAAGCGACGATATAGCAACCGTTCTCTATTGCCCTGGCTCTGAGAAGAGGCTCCCAATGGTCTTTGCCCGTAATCATCGAGAAGCTGGAGGGCACGAATATGACCTCGGCACCCTCTAGAGCCAAAAGCCTGAAAAGCTCCGGAAAGCGCACATCATAGCAGATGGCAAAGCCGAGCGTTCCGAGCTCTGTATCCGCGAGTACTATGTCTTGCCCTGCCAATGTAGTGGACGATTCCATAAAACCAAGTCCGTTTTTTATCCCAACGTCAAACATATGGAGCTTGCTGTACTTACATAGGATTTTACCCTGAGGGTTTATAAGCATTGTAGTGTTAAGCGGAGGCCCACCATCGTTCTGCTCCGTTATACTGCCCGTCTGTATCCATATTCCGTACTCCCTGGCGAGGGAGCAGAGCAAATCGGATGTCGGTCCGGGTATGGTTTCGGCCTGACCTGAGAAATTCGGGCCGATATAGTTCATCATTTCGGGGAATGCCGCTATGCTCGCGCCTTTTGATCTGGCTTCGGCGACGGCGGCGGATATGTATGAATAATTTTTCTCCGTGTCGCTCTGAGTATCCATCTGGACGACGGCAACAGTATATTTTCTCATTTTATCACTGCTTTCATAGTATTAAGAAAGTATTATCGCGATGAGCAATCCAATCAGAGCGCCGACAAGCACCTGAGAGGGGGTGTGCCCTACAAATTCCTTCAGCTTTTCATCGTATGATAGGGCGTCATCCATAGCGTTCAGGAAGTCGGTCATTTTGTTTAAAAGCACGGACTGCTTGCCCGTTTCCCTGCGTACTCCCATCGCGTCGTGCATGACGATGACCGCGAGTACCGCAGTTATCGCAAACTGAAAGGAGGACAGGCCGTATTTTATGCCTGAGGAGGTTGCGAGAGCGGTTACCGTCGCGGAATGTCCGCTGGGCATACCACCGTCCCCGAAGAGGCGGGAAAGCTCAAATTTCTTGTTGATGGCGGCGCATATTGAGGCCTTTATAATCTGTGCGGCAGCCCATGCGAGAAGACCGCTGACTAAAAGTTTATTATTCCAAAGCTGAGCGACAACGTTCATGTGAACCGACCTTTCGGGCTGGTTTTCAGCCTGCATAAGGCAGACATAATTATAACCGCAGAGCGGTTATCAGACTGTTAAAAAAGCCCAAAGGGCTTTTTTAACAAAGGGGGGTGCATGACGGCCGCTCTGCCGCGCCCGTCATGAGAGGTGTCAAAAATCATGATATAATAATACCATTAAGGTTAATAAAGTCAATCGTATTTTTACCTTGAACGACCGCACAAAACATTTTTGGATTTCGGAGTATGTTTAATATTACCTTTAAAGCTGATATATTTTACTTTAATACACTAAAATGAAGAAAAAGATTGAATTTTTCAAAAATATAATTTATTATGTTTATGATAAAATTACCATAAAAAACCCTTGTTTGAAGAATTGTGGTTTCCTGCTTGAAAATATCAGGTGCAGAAATTTAAAAGCTCTTTACGCTCACAGGCACTTCACAGGAGGATTTAATGAAAGAATACTTTACGATAGGTGATATGGCAAAGTACAGCGGCCTGTCCGCCAAAAAGCTCAGATATTACGATGAAATGGGGATACTTTCTCCAAGGCATAAGGATCCCAAGAGCGGTTACCGCTACTATACGTTTTCAGAGTTTGAAAAGTCCATACTGCTCAAGACAATGAGGGATCTTGACTATTCGCTTGACCGGATTAAGAAGGAATTCGCCCAGATGAGTACGGAACGCTATCTTGAGCTGCTGAAAATCCGAAACGAGAAAATAGCCGTCAGGCTGCAGCAGCTTCAGCAGATGCAGAAGTTTCTGGGCGCTAGGATTTTGGAACTAAGCATGCTTAAGGAACTGCCTAAGGATAGGTGCTTTGTTGTGCCGATTCAATCCTTCAGGGGACTTGTATATCCCGTTGTAAACCAGAGCCGGGAGGGACTTCGGCAGCAGGTCCGGGAAATAGAAAAGGAGCATAATGACGGCGCCAGCATAATCCTTATTTTGAGGGTCGTGTCGAAGGAAAATATAGAAGCGGGAAGACCGACGGATTATTCCTCGCTCCTTGTTATGCTGAGCGATTATACAGGGTATGAAGACAGGATCAGGATATTCCCTGAACAATTGTATGCAGCCTGCTATTGCCTTTCGCCGAAGCATAAGTCAATCAAGGACTGGCAGAATCTGCTAGAATACATAGATAAGTCAGGCTATGAGATATGCGGGGACGCTGTTAAAAAGATTATGATTGAGCAGGGCCTGCCCATTGAAAGCGACGGTTATGGTTCAATAATAGGTATTCCCGTAAGGAAAAGGGATTCCGAGGAAAACTAATTCACAGGGGCCGTCGATGACGGCCCCTAGAAGCTTGTCGAAAAAGTGTTTTCGACAAGCTTCTAGGGGGCATCCAATGCCCCCTAGATACGCGGCTTGCGCCGCGATACCCCCGGCCGCGCACGATTTGCGCGGGCTGAGGTATTTTTCCGAGAAGTGAATTCCCGGAAAAATAGAATTAAATATCCCTGCGAGGGAGTTTTTTGACAGCCTGTCAGGGGACGTCGATGACGGCCCCTGTTATGTATAGAAATCTACTTTTTGATCCCTATGACAATAAATTCTTCTCCTGAGGCAGTCGCCTGGCCGACAAACATAGTTACGCCGCCCTTGGTATAGTACGAGCCACTCAGCTCGC
>JAJUHS010000075.1 GCA_029267755.1 Clostridiales bacterium | reverse complement strand
GCATACCATCGCTACCCTGCCTTCGGTCTTTATATCCGCACCCATGCGCCTGAGCTCGGAAACATGGCGATATCGGTTTTCAAAGATATTTTCTACGAATACGGTAGTACCGTCAAATTTTACGCTTGCCGCCATAAGGGGTGGCTGAGCATCAGTAGCGAATCCCGGATACGGACTGGTAATTACAGGCCGCACCGCCTTCAGCTGCTTTTCACATACGATTTTCAGACTGTCGCCGCCTATTTCGAGATCGCATCCGGCTTCCGCCAGAACGTTTGTGATCTGATAAATATGCTTCGGCTCTATATTAGTTATCTCAGCCCTGCCTCCAGCCGAAGCGACAGCCAGCGCATAAGTGGACGCAACAATCCGGTCCGGAATTATCGTGTGTTCGACATTCCCCTTGCGGCCTCGCCCTTCTATGGTTATAATCGCTGTTCCCGCGCCGTGGATATTTACCCCGAGGCTCTGTAAATATCGCTGCAGATCCTCTATTTCCGGCTCTCTTGCGGCGTTTGCGATTATTGTCCTGCCTTCGCAGCGGCTTGCGGTAAGCATCGCGTTTTCAGTCGCTCCTACGCTTGGGATCGGAAATTCTATTCTCGCACCGAGAAGCTTCCTTGCTTTGCATATTATGTTCCCGCCCCTTTCCTCAATGTCCGCACCAAGACTGCGCAGAGCCATAAGGTGCAGGTCTATCGGTCTGGGGCCGAGCTCGCATCCCCCGGGATAGCTTAGCACAACTTCTCCTGTCCTTGCCAGTATCGCGCCGAGAAAAACTACCGACGACCTCATCTCCCGCATAAGCTCCTCTGGTATGTCGCAGTGGTTCATAGTAGATGAATCTATGTAAACCGTATCGCCGCTTCTGCTTACGCGGCAGCCAAGATGAGTCAGAATTTTTATCGAAACATCCACATCCGTAAGATCGGGACAGTTATGTATAACGCTTTCTCCCTCAGCAAGAATAGATGCCGCCATTATGGGCAGCACGCTATTTTTGGCGCCGTGTACCGCCACGCTTCCGCAAAGTTTGGCGCCTCCGTTTATCCGAAGTATCATTTTAGCACCCCCGCATAGTAAACCGACATATGTCGGAGTATATGGTTCTTTACGAACCATACTATGCGGCTTTAAGCATCAGGGTTAATTTTCCTTCATGGCAAGTTCAAGTACCGTTTCGGTTATCTTCTCCATTGCGTCGGGCTTTGCCAGCTTACGCATCGCGGCGGACATCTCTTCAAGTCGTCCGGGCGTATTCAGGATATCCTTCACCGTATCGAAAAGAAGCTGCGCAGAACATTCCGATTCCCTCATGAGCACCGCCCCCCCATGCTTTGCGAGAACAGCCGCATTTTTTTCCTGATGGTTGTTTGTTACGTTCGGGGAGGGCACAAGTATGGCCGGCTTGCCGATGAGCGTAAGCTCCCCGAGCGTGGAGGCGCCCGAACGGCAGATTATTATGTCTGCGGCCGACATAACCTTCGGCATATCGAAAATATACGGGCGTATGTCTATGCCGTTCTCCTTTTCATCAATAACGCCGCGCTCGGAAAGCATTGCACGCATTTTTTCGAGCCCTTCCTCGCCGTTTCCGGTGGCATGGATATGGCTGAAAGCCTTTTTTTCGTGGTTAATTTTTATAAGCTCGGCGGTTATCTCGTTCATATGCCCCGCGCCGAGCGAACCCCAGAACGATACGACCAGAGGGCCGTTTATCCCGAGCGAGCGCTTCGCCATCTCCTTATCCCAGCATAGGAAGCCGTCCCTTACAGGCGTACCGGTTACGACAACCTTGCCGGGATTTTTATAGAACTTTCTGCTTTCCTCAAATCCCACCATGATAACGTCTGCAAGGCCTTCGAGCCTTTTTGTCGTAAGTCCGGGCACAGCGTTCGATTCATGTATCAGAGTCGGTATGCCCATTTTGTGAGCCATCCTGATAACGGGATAGCAGACATATCCGCCCGTTCCAACGACCACATCAGGCTTGAATTCCTCGATTATCTTTCTTGATTGAGCGGCCGAAACGGTCAGCTTGTAAGCCGCCGCCATATTATGGAGTATCTCCCTGGGCGCTATGCTTCTGTGAAGGCTGTAAACCGAAATCAGCTTTATGGCATAGCCCTCGCGCGGCACAAGCTCCTCCTCCATGTTGCCCTCCGCGCCCACAAAGAGGAATTCGGATTCTGGCAGTATCTCCTTCAGCCTTCCCGCGACGGCGATCGCGGGATTTATGTGCCCTGCGGTACCTCCGCAGGTAAATAGAAATCTCATTGCTATCCCGCCCTTTTTATAGGAATTTCTCGCGATATCCCAAGAATGATGCCCATTTCGGCGAGCTGCAATACAAGAGCCGAACCTCCGTAGCTGAAAAAGGGCATTGAAATACCCGTACAGGGGATAAGGTTAGTTACAACCGCAACATTTAAGAAAACCTGAAGGAACAGCAGCGTCGTCGTTCCTGCCGCAACCATCATTGAATATCTATCCTTGGCGTGCAGGGCTATCCAGTAGCCGCGGATTATCAGAAGAGCAAACAGTATAAGCACAAGCATTGCCCCTATGTAGCCGAGCTCCTCGCATACAACCGAAAAGATGTAGTCGTTATGTTCCTCCGGAAGATACATATACTTCTGCCTGCTCTGCCCGAGGCCTACTCCCAAAAGCCCTCCGGAGCCGATTGCGTAGAGCGATTGTATTATCTGAAATCCGTCTCCGAGAGGATCAGAAAATGGATCCTTCCATATCTTGATTCTGTCGATAGCATAACCGAACTTTGTGAGGACAAGAAATCCTCCTGCGGCCGCTATTATTCCAAGCATCACAAACCATTTAAGCCTTGTTCCGCCGAGATACATCATAACGGCACCTATCGCCAGAATGATAATTGAAGCCGAAATATGCGGTTCGAGCATTAGCAGACCCACTATAATACCCAATATTACGGCAAACGGGAGCACGCCGTATTTGAAGGTTTTCATTTTTTCCTTAAAACGGCATGAAAGCGTCGCGAACGAGAGTATAACCGCGATCTTCGCAAGCTCTGAGGGCTGGAATGTCGTAATTCCGAGGTTTATCCAACGCCTCGCTCCACCTTCATCCATTCCGATAAACGGCACTGCGGCGAGCAGAAGCAGGGACGCGCCCAGGAGCAGAAAGGAAAACCTGCTGATGAAGTTGACGTTCAGCCGGGAAATAACCATCATGGCGAAAATGCCCAGAGCCGAAAAAAAGACCTGCTTTACGAAGTATTTCGTCGGGTTTCCCGATTCATAATATGCCCTCGCAAAGCTTGCCGAGAGAAGCATAATAAGACCTATGCCCAGTATTATCATCGTAATCATTAGAAACGGCAGGTCTATCTCGCCCTGCGTACGCTTTTTCTTCCTCTTATTATCTTCCGTATAATCATCGGCGGACAGATTCTTTTCCGCTTCAAGCGTTCTTGCGTAATATTCCCCATATCTTGCCATTAATCCGCCTCCCTCATTTACTGCCGCAGATCATATTCCGTATCTCCCCAATACCGCAGCAAACGAAATTACCGCAAAAGCAAGAGATACCGCCGTAAATACAAAAAACAGCTTTTTCTCGCTCCAACCGCACATTTCAAGGTGGTGGTGGAGCGGAGCCATTTTGAAAATCCGTTTTCCATGCGTCAGCTTGAAATAGAATACCTGAATGATATCAGAAAGCGTTTCAACCACATATACGATACCCACCGGAACGAGAATAAGCGGCATATCGAGAGCAAACGCCAGCGCGCTTATCGCGCCGCCCAGGAACAGTGCGCCGGTGTCCCCCATAAAGACCTTAGCAGGGTTGAAGTTGAAAAAGAGAAATACAATAAGCCCGCCTAAAAGGGCGGAAGCAAAAACGGCTACGGACGAAATGCGCCATGCGACGGCTACTAAGGTAAAAAACAACGCCACAGGAATGGTGACTCCGGTAACGAGCCCGTCGACTCCGTCAGTAATATTTACCGCGTTTACCGTGGCAACAATAATGAAAGCGGAAAATATCAGATAGACTGGTTCAGAAATGGGTACCGTTACGCCTACGAAAGGTATATAAAGATTCGGTGTCAAAAAGCCGAAATAGCGCAGCAGCAGTACAAACGCAATCGATACCACCACCTGCAGCAGCAGCTTCTGCAGGGCCGTAAGCCCCAGGTTCTGCTTCTTTTTCAGCTTTTCAAAATCGTCCAGAAAGCCGACAGCCGCAAACAGGATAGCGAACGCAAGCATAAACAGATGTCCGAATTCCCCTTTTTTCGCCTCGCTCATGCCTACTCCTACCGACGCAACGGTTATGCCTATTACAAACATAAGACCGCCCATTGTCGGTGTGCCTTCTTTTGACATGTGCCAAACCGGGCCGTCTTTCTTTATGCTTTGTCCGGCTTTGACTTTTCTTAAATACGGCACCAGATATGCTCCCGCAAGAGCGCTCACTGCCGCCGAAACGGCAAATGACAACAAAACAGTTATCATTGGTTAAACTCCCCACGTTTTACTTTTTCTTGGACGCAAAATACTCGGCTATTACTTCTCTTTCGTCCTGATGGATCTTCTCGGTTCCTATCACCTGGTAGTTCTCGTGGCCCTTGCCGGCGAGGACGACTATATCGTCCGTTTTGGCATGGGATAGTGCCCAGCGCACAGCCTCCGGCCTGTCAGCTATCCTCTTGAAGGGCGTCTTATATCCCTTCATTCCCTCGACAACCTCATCGATTATTTCCTCGGGGTCTTCGCTTCTGGGATTATCTGAGCTTACTATGACATAGTCCGCAAGTTCCGCCGCTATACGCCCCATTTTGGGTCTTTTTCCCCTGTCGCGCTCTCCGCCGCAGCCGAAAACCACGATTACGCGGGCCTTGGCAAAGCCCCTGACGGTTTTGAGTATCTTCTCAAGCGCGTCTGGCGAGTGTGCATAATCTATTATTACCGTAAAATCTGCGTCTACGGGAACGACCTCGGCTCTTCCCTTTACCCCGCCGCACTCCTTGAGAGCGGCGGAAATATCGGACAGACCCAGCCCCAGCTCCTCGCAGCAGGCAATTGTGGCGAGAGCGTTATATACCGAGAACATTCCGGGTATATGCAGCTCCATGCGCTGGATTTTCCCAATAGCGACCGCGCAGAAGTCGACTCGGGATTCCCTAAGCTTTATATCCTTTGCGACCAGATCCGCCCGGTCGTTTTTCGCCGAATATGTTCTGACGGGGCATTTGGCATATTCGACCATATATGGTCCGACCGGGTCGTCAAGATTTATGACCGCTTTGTCGGATATGTCGAAAAGCTTCGCCTTGGCATCGCGGTACGATTCCATCGTGATGTGGAAGTCCAAGTGGTCCTGAGTAAGGTTTGTAAATACGCCGACGTCGAACTGTATCCCCTCGACTCTGCCTGTAACAAGGGAGTGCGAGGACACCTCCATAACGGCGTATCTGCAACCGCAGTCCACCATTTCGCTGAAAAGCTTATGAAGGTCATAGGACTCCGGAGTAGTACGCTCGGCTTCGTAAACCTTATCGCCGACTATATTCTCGTTCGTACCAATAAGGCCCACTTTTTCTCCGGTGGCCTTTTCGATAACGCTCTTTATAAGATGGGTAACGGTGGTCTTTCCGTTTGTACCGGTAACGCCGATCAGCTTAAGCTTACGGGCCGGATGATCGAAAAGGTTTGCGGAAAGCAGCGCAAGTGCAAGCCGGGAGTCCCTTACCAGCACATATGGGATCTGCGTTTCAGGCTTTTTCTGGCATATAACCACCGAGGCTCCATTTGAAACGGCGCTTCCGATATACTTATGCCCGTCGGTAACATAGCCCTCGACCGCAACGAACGCCATTCCCGGCCTTATTGCCCTGGAATCGTAGCCCAGGTCCGAAATCTCCATTTCGGGGTTTGCCGTGCTTTCCAATATTTCAATGTCCGAAAATAAATCCCTAAGCTTCATATTTTCCTCCAGTCTTTTGTGTACCGATAATTCCGTGAAGCGGTAATAATACTCTTAACCTCTCGTTTCCATAATTGACGTATCGCTTTCGACAAGCGTTACTTCTATTACAGTGCCATATGCAACCTGCGATCCTGATGACAGGGATTGGGCTGATACAACTATCGTTGACGACGATGCGGACGGAGCGACTCCGGTCGTTCGAAGATAAAGTCCCGCCGCCTCAAGCGTATTTTTTGCCTGGGAGTAAGTTTTTCCGTAGAGATTCGGAACGTAGACCATAGCCTCAGGTTTTGCTTCTCCAGCGTAAATGATAACCTCGGTCCCCGATATAACGGATACGTTGGCCGCCGGAACCTGATCCGTAACGCTGCCTCCGCTTCCGATCACCCTCACCGAAAAGCCGCTGCCCTCCAGCGCGGATTTTGCATCGGCAACGCTCATGTTCTTTACAGACGGAACAGTGATGTTTCTCGACGAGAGCTCATCTTCGGAGTATATGGGGTCTATTCCGAGATACGGAAGCGAATCAGCAAATATCCTTCCTACGGCCGGTGCCGCCATTATACCGCCGCTTATATAGATTCCGCTTGCGGGATCCGGAGTATCGAGAATGACCAACACAGCGATTTCCGGATCGTTGGCCGGTGCAAAGCCGACAAATGAAACTATATAATCGTCTGAGCCCTGACCGATCTTTTCCGAGGTCGCGGTTTTGCCCGCGATTCTGTAACCCGCGACATAGGCGTTCGCGCCGGTGCTTTCGCCGCCGTTTACGACCGTTTCCAGTATTTCACAAACCTTTTTCGATGTTTCTGCGCTTATTACCTGGCGAACCACAGTCGGCTCGTTAGCCATAACGATATTGTTGTTCTTGTCGATCACCTTTGAAACTATATATGGCTTCATAAGCTTGCCTCCGTTTGCGAGGCAGCTTATTCCCGTAATAAGCTGAAGCGGGGTGATATTAAAGGTCTGTCCAAAGGATGCCGCTGCAAGCTGGGACTTATTTTCTCTATCCTCAAATACATCCTTATCCCACCAAAGGCTCTGCCCCTCGCCGTAGAGATCTATTTTTGTTTTCTCAAAGAAGCCGAATGCCTCCATATAATCGTAGAATTTCTCGGCGCCTATCATAAGCCCAATGTTGACGAACGCAACGTTGCACGAGTGCTGTACCGCCTCCGCAAGCGTCTGCGAGCCGTGTCCGGCCGACTTCCAGCAGTGAACCGGGGTATCCCGCCCGGGTACTGCGACGGTCCCGCCGCAGTAGAATGTGCTTTTATCGTTCACAAGCCCCTCTTCAAGCGCAATTGCGAGGGTAAAGGACTTAAATGTCGAGCCCGGCTCGTAGGTATCGCTTATGCAGCGGTTTCTCCTCTGGCTTATCTGCGCTTCGGCAAGCTTTTTAAGATAATCCTCGCCGGTAAGGCCATTAAGCTTTTCCTGCGCTTTATCGCTTATCTTCTGGTAATTGTTAGGGTCATAGTTTTCGATGCTAGCCATCCCGAGTATTGCGCCGGTCTTTACGTTCATTACGATACCCATACCGCCGTTTTTAATAGAATAATCCGCAATAGCCTGCTGAATATGCTTTTCAAGATAATACTGTATATTGCTGTCGATAGTCAGCACAACGTCGTTGCCGTTCGCCGCATCCACATAGTCCTCAAACTTTGTATACAGCATGCTCGTTCCGTTTGCAGTCGTAGCCCTTACAATCCGTCCGCTTGTACCCTGAAGATAATCGTCATACTTCGCTTCAATGCCCTCAAGTCCGTAATTGTCGGTTCCGACAAACCCCAATATCTGAGAAGCAAGCGTGCCGTAAGGATAGTATCTCTTTGTATCTACCTCAAGATGTATGCTTTTAAGGTTATTCTTATTTTTAAAGTCACGAACCTTATCTGCGGTATCCTGCTCTATCTTCCTTGCGATTGTCTTATACCACGAGCCGGTGTCCTTCCATTTTTCCATAATGCTATTGTAATCAACGCCAAGTATATCGGAAAGGCCGCGAGCTATAAACTCCGGATTTTCATTGTACATTTTTAGTTCCGCCGGGCTGATAAATACGGTTTCAACGCTGGCACTCATAGCAAGCACCTTCATGTTGGAGTCGTATATCGTTCCCCGCGATGCGGAGATGGTCGTTTGACGCAACTGCTGCTCAATCGCGTGCTGTTCGTAAAAATCATGCTTAACTATCTGGATATTGTATAAATGTACCGCCATAACCAAAAAAGCAGCTATGCCGCACACTATGACCAGGCTAAGTGTGCGGCGCTGTGTCTGTACGTTAGCTTTTTGAATGAATTTTTTATTTTTTGATGCCATGCAAATGTCTCCCTGTCCGTCCCGCTCCTGTACTTACTATCTGATTATATTATACCTCTCATTTAAAATATTCCACGACGCGGGACAAAAAGGTATTGATGCTCTTGAAAAACCCCGGATTATCATCGGATCCGTGCATAATTACCGCCTTGTTGGGAGTGGAATCGTTAAGGTAAATTACTCTGCCGCTGCTCGCAGGTATCATCCCTAGCTGGTTTACTGCGTACTGTTCGATCTTATCAAGTTCAAAAGTGCGCTCGTACTGTATTTTCAGCTTTGCTTCCTCGTTCTGCAGCTCGGATATGCGTTTCTGCACGTTTGAGCATTCAGCTGAAATTGTGGTGAGCTGAATATTTCCCATCAGCACAAGTATAAGCATCATGCCGATTGCTATATATCCGAGAGCGCCGACCGCCGACACTCTCGGCCTTACGGCGGCTTTTTTCTTCGGGCGCGCGGCAACCTTTACTTTTCCCCTTGTCTGCCGTCTCGGCTTGGCAGCGGGAGCTTCATAATCATCAAATTCCGGACGCGCTGCTTTCTCCATATCATAAGCAAGGCTTCCGTAAGTAGCGCTTGCATATTTCATTGTCCTGGTTTCTCCTGCGTACATAATCTGAGCCCTCCAGTATTTGCGTTAAATCCTCTCCGCTATCCTCAGCTTTGCACTGCGTGCTCGAGGGTTATCATCAAGCTCCTTTTTTTCTGCCGTAATCGGCTTTCTGGTCAGCACCCTGAGTCTGGGCTTAAAACCGCAGACGCATACCGGGAAATCCCTGGGGCATGTACAGCCGCTTTCCTCTGACTGCAAAGCGTTTTTAACCAGTCTGTCCTCGAGGGAATGGAAGCTTATGACAAGCAGTCTTCCGCCGGTATTAAGCTTTTCGACCGAGTCTGAGAGCATATCCGAAATCGCGCCCAACTCGTCGTTTACGGCAATGCGTATCGCCTGGAAGCTTCTTTTCGCCGGATGCTGCTTTTCGCGCAGCGCCGCGGCCGGCATGGATGATTTTATGACGTCAACAAGCTCCATGGTGGTTTCTATCGGCTTTTCGGAGCGGCGCTTTACTATATTCGCGGCTATCCTCGGCGCGTACCGCTCTTCTCCGTATTCATAAAGTATCTTTTTCAGTCTTGCTTCGTCCCATTTATTTACTATGTCAAATGCGCTAAGAGGCGAACCTTCATCCATGCGCATATCAAGCGGCGCGTCAGCCATATATGAAAATCCCCTGCCCGCGTCGTCGAGCTGCGGCGAAGATACGCCGAGGTCGAAGAGCATACCGTCCACCTTATCAACATTCAAATCGTCCAGTATTCTCTTCACGTCCCTGAAATTGCCATGAATAAGGGTAATTCTGTCTTTATACGGAGCCATTCTTTCGGCCGATTCGCGTATCGCCGTTTCGTCACGGTCTATTGCGATAAGTCTTCCGCTTTCCAGCCGCTTCACTATTTCAATCGAGTGTCCCGCCCTCCCGAGCGTTCCGTCGAGATAAACGCCGTCCGGTTTTATCGCAAGACCTTCGATGCATTCCTTCAGCAATACCGGTTTGTGAAGCTGTTCCAAATTAAAATCCTCCGAACTATCAGAATCCAAGTTCCTCTATGGCAGCCGCGATATTTTCCTTCGTAAGCTCCTCGGCCTGCTGAGCAGCCCACTTTTCCGAATCCCAAATCTCCGCGTGATT
>JAJUHS010000012.1 GCA_029267755.1 Clostridiales bacterium | reverse complement strand
CCGCAGACAGCTTATACCATATGCTTCAATAGCCTTGCCGACAGCCCCCTCAAGGACGTAAGAGTCAGACAAGCTATCGCCTACGCGATCGATTCCGACAGCATTAGCAAAGCTCTTCTCGGAAACGGCAAATACGGACAGGCAAGCACACAGTGGGCTCTCAAGGGCTCCAGTCAGTACGCCGACATTCCCGGCTATGGCTATGACGTAGAGAAAGCCAAGTCGCTTCTGAAGGACGCCGGATACGGAAACGGATTCAATCTCACCATCAACTATCAGACCGGTGATTTTGCACGCAACGCCTGCCAGATAATCTCCCAGCAGCTTTCAAAAGTCGGCATTACCCTAAAGCTTAATGAAATAGAAGTTGCAAACTATGCGAACTACCTCGGAGGCTGGGACGGCCTGCTGTTCCATCCGATGGGCGTCATTAACGGCCAGTTCTCCCAGATTTCCGCAAACATGATAGTCGGCGCGCTTTTCGGAAGCAAGGCATTCCTGCATGACGCAAAGTCCATCGGCCTGATTGCCGAAGCCGCAAAATCCGACGAGGCGACAGCCAGCGCCAAGCTCAAGGAAACAGTCAAGACACTTTTCCAGGATAATGTTGAGCTATACACCGTCGCAATAGCATACGGCACGGCTGTAATCAACCCGAAGCTCAAAGACAGCGGCATCAACGAGGTTATCCCGAACTTCGGCACCCTCTGGAAGGCATATCTTGTAAAATAATGCGTTAAATGAAAAGGCATGCGCGTTCATCTGCGCGCATGCCTTTATTCAAATTCGGAAATTTACTTATTCCTTACAAAAATCGGTATTGATAAAGGGGTGCAGCTATGCGCCGATTCATTCTGAAACGAATAGGGATATCGCTTATTGTCATTATGCTGATATCCGTGTTTTCATTTTCCCTCGTTCACCTGCTTCCGGGAGATCCGGCAGTACTGGCGCTGGGTTCGGAGGCCACAAAAGAGCAAATCCGAAATTTCCGGGAGGAATTCCATCTTAACGAACCTGTTGTAAAGCAGTATGTAATATGGATAAAAAACGCGCTGCATGGTGACTTTGGTATTTCGATAGCTTATAAAAGGTCGGTTATCTCCTGCCTTTCCGAGCGTCTGCCTAGAACGATAGCCATCGGTCTTCCGGCTCTTATTATTTCAAGCATACTAGGTATCCTTTTCGGCATAATAAGCGCGGTAAACCGCGGAAAATTCATTGATAAGATGATTACATTTATTGTTACGCTGGGTATAGGCACGCCTACATTCTGGCTAGGAATGATAGGAATACTGGTATTCGGACTGAAAATGGGGATACTCCCGCTTTCTGGCTTCGTTTCGCCAAGCGAGAACTTTGCTCAGTACGTTTACTATTCAATAATGCCCGTTACCGTATTATCGTTAACACTGCTTGCCTCTGTCGCGCGTCAGACACGTTCCAACATGCTTGAGGTAATAAATCAGGACTTTATACGGACGGCCCGTGCAAACGGCCTTGCCGAGCGCAGCGTAATTTACAGGCACGCGCTTAAAAATTCGCTTATCCCCGTAATTACGACGATCGGAATGCAGGTGCGCGTTATCGTAGGCGGCTCGCTCATAGTCGAGCAGCTCTTTAACATCGCGGGTATCGGAACGTTGCTGGTCAGCGCCGTAAGCGCGCGCGACTATATGGTGGTTCAGGGCTGCGTATTTTTGATCTCTCTCTTTACCGTTGCGTGCAACTTTATAGTCGACGTTCTGTATGGTCTGGTAGACCCGCGTATCCGAAAGGCCTGGAGGTGATGTATATGTCACAGAAAACCGAAAAAGCGAGGAAAGAGCGCTCAGGCGGCGAGTTTTGGCGCGTTTTTTTGGGTAAGGACTTTCTTACAGCCATTTGCTTCGCCATCATTGTAATTTTTGTTCTGGCCGCGTTGTTCGCTCCTCTCCTTACGAAGTATTCGCCCTTCGATCAGGATCTGTTAATGATGAACATGGGGACTTCCCCCGAACATCCACTTGGTACGGATCAGCTTGGGCGCGACCTTTTGACGCGTCTTATATTCGGCGCCAGAGTATCGCTTGTAACCGGCCTTTTATCAAGCCTCTGGGCCGCTCTAGGCGGCACGATTCTCGGACTTGTTTCCGGCTACTTCGGTGGAGCGGTCAACACAGTTATAATGCGTTTTACTGATACGATGCTCTCCATTCCCCCTCTCATCTTTACTATGGTATTGGCAGCCGTTGTCGGCGGTAATCTTGTCGGCATCAGCCTTGTTATCGGATTATCCATTTTGCCGGGCTATATCCGCATCGTCAACGGTCTTGTTATCAGCCTGCGTGAAAATGATTATATAACCGCCGCAAACCTAATAGGGCAAAACAAGTTCATTATCATGGTCAGGCATCTTCTGCCGAACTGCTTTGCGTCTCTGATCGTGATTTTTACCATGAACCTGGGCACAGCGATTATGCTTGAATCGACGCTCAGCTATTTGGGCGTCGGAATTACTCCGCCGACTCCAGCCTGGGGCGTCATGGTGGCGGACGGATACAAGTTTCTGCTCAATGTCCCGCGTCTCGCCATATTCCCCGGCCTCTGCATCATGCTGATCGTTATTTCATTCAATATTGTCGGCGACGGTCTTCGTGACGCGTTGGATCCGCGCTTAAGGGGGAAACTTTAATGAGCGAAACGAAAAAGCTTCTTGAGGTCAAAAATCTGCGGACCTCGTTCTTCTTCGGCGGGAAAGAAGTCAAGGCCGTTAATGATGTATCTTATTACATTAACGAGCAGGAAATCGTCGCTGTCGTCGGAGAAAGCGGCTGCGGGAAATCCGTAACACAGATGTCAGTTATGCAGCTTGTTCAGACCCCGCCGGGTAAAATCTTGGGCGGCGAGGTGCTGTTTGAAGGCAAAAACCTGCTTGATTACAAGCCTAAATCCAGAGAAATGCAGGCGGTGAGGGGCGCAAAGATCGCCATGATCTTCCAGGAGCCGATGACCAGTCTGAATCCTGTGTATACAGTCGGCAGCCAGATAACCGAGGTTATAAGGCGCCATAAGAAATGCACTAAAAAGGAGGCTTGGGAGCTCGGCGTAAAGGCTCTCTCCGATGTCGGCATACCGGATCCCGAGGCCCGCATGAAAAACTATCCCTTTGAAATGAGCGGCGGTATGCGCCAGCGCGCTTTGATAGCTATCGCGGTCGCCTGCAACTCAAAGCTTATTATTGCCGACGAGCCGACCACCGCGCTTGACGTAACGACGCAGGCACAGGTAATGGAGCTTCTGCTGAAAATAGTCGAAACCATGCACACCTCGCTTTTGATTGTAACGCATAATCTCGGCCTTGTTTCCCGCTATGCGCAGCGCATTTACGTTATGTACGCCGGCCGGATAGTCGAAAGCGGCACTACTGAGGACCTGCTTATACATCCGGCGCATCCTTATACGATTGGCCTTTTGAAGTCGGTACCAAAGCTCGAGGAGAGGCAGGGCGAGCAGCTGATACCGATAGAGGGCTCTCCGCCTAACCTGGCAAAACTAGCCGACTACTGCGCCTTTTGTCCGCGCTGCCCGTACGCGACCGAGGAATGCAGGACAAGGCCGGCGCCGGAACTGCGCAGTGTGGACGGAAAGCTACACTTTACGGCCTGCCATCTTGAGGCAATTCCGGAGGAGGGAAAATAATGCTTGAAAATAACGCTGAAACCCTGCTTGAAGTGAAGGGACTCAAAGTATATTTTCCCACAAAACTCAAAATCAACGGAGAACAAGTAATTGTGAAAGCCGTCGACGACATAAGCTTTTCCGTAAAAAAGGGTGAAACCTTCGGACTTGTCGGCGAAAGCGGCTGCGGAAAGACGACGGCCGGGAAAGCGATTCTGAGGGTAATTAACCCGACAGAGGGCAATGTCGTCTACGAAGGCCACGATATCGCCAAGGTACCGATGCGCGAAATAAAGAGCATCCGCCGTGAACTGCAGCTTATTTTCCAGGATCCGTATTCCTCGCTTGACCCGCGCCAGTCTGTATTTTCGATACTGAAGGAAGCAATAGTCTGCGACCGGAAACGCCACAGTTCCTCGGAAATAAAGGAACGTGCGGACGAGCTCCTTAGGCTTGTTGGACTCGACCCTTTTATGAGCGACCGATATCCGCACGAGATGAGCGGAGGCCAGAGGCAGCGTCTCGGAATCGCCCGCGCCCTTGCCTGCAACCCGAAGCTAATAGTGTGCGACGAACCGGTTTCGGCTCTTGACGTTTCAATCCAGGCGCAGATAATAAACCTTTTTGAGGAGCTTCAGAAGAAGCTCGGCCTCACCTATATTTTTATAGCCCACGATCTCGCCGTTGTGCGCCACATAGCGGACCGCATTGCCGTGATGTATCTCGGAAATATAGTCGAGCTTATGGACTCGTGCGAATTGTTCAAGAATTCGCAGCACCCCTATACTAAGGCGCTGCTCTCGGCGGTTCCAACGGTCGATTACTACGAGGAAAAGAACAGAAAACGCATCCTGCTTGAGGGCGAGATCCCGAGCCCCCTGCGCACACCGAAGGGATGCCCCTTCCATCCGCGCTGTCCGAAGGCTACGTCGGTATGCAAGGAGCAGAAACCCGAACTCAGAAAAACAGGCGAAAATCACTTTACAGCTTGCCATAATCCTTAAAAACCGTAGGGGGGAAAGCAGTGAAATATCTAATGGGAATAGATAACGGAGGAACCTACGCAAAAGCGGCCCTGTTCGACGAGAAGGGCCGCCAGATTTCGGTTTCTTCCAGACTTGTTTCCAATGTGCATCCTAAGCCGGGCTATTCCGAAAGGGATATGGAGGAGCTTTGGGTTTCTAACCGTGAGGCCATACGCGAAACGCTCGAAAAAAGCGGCGTTTTGCCCTCGCAGATTGCAGGAATTTCCTTTTCCGGACATGGGAAGGGTCTTTATCTTGCTGACAGCAGCGGAAGGCCTGCCCGAAACGGCATACTCTCAACGGACAGCAGAGCGTGGGAGTATGTTGAAAAATGGAATGAGGACGGCACCGCCCAACGGGTAAGGGAAAAAACCTGGCAGCCTGTACTTCCCTGCCAGCCTGTAAGCCTGCTCAGATGGCTTAAGGACAACGAGCCGGATGTCTACGAAAAATCGTCGATGGTGTTTTCTGTAAACGATTATATAAGGTACCGGCTGACCGGTGAGGCAAACGGCGAGATTACTACCTTCTCCGGCGGGAATCTGATAAATATGGCCACTCGCGAGTACGACAGAGAGCTTTTGGCCTTGTTCGGTATTGAAGACGCCTTTGGCAAGCTGATGCCGCTCAAGGCGCCCGCTGAGCTCTGCGGCTTCGTAACTAAACGAGCCGCCGAGGAAACCGGCCTTATGGAAGGCACTCCGGTATCGGCCGGAATGTTCGACATAGACGCCTGCGGCATCGCCTCGGGACTTTCCGACGAGGAAAAGATGTGTATGATCGCCGGCACATGGAGCATAAACGAATTTATAAGCAATACTCCGGTGTCTGACAGCGCTACTTCTATGAATTCGATTTTCTGTATACCGGAATATTATCTCATTGAGGAAAGCAGTCCGACTTCGGCGGGCAATCTCGAGTGGTTTATAGAAAATTTGCTGCAGGCTGAAAAGGAAGAAGTTAAGCAAAAAAACGGCTCGGTATATGACCTTATAAACGAGTGGGTGGAATCCGTTCCGCCCGAGGAGCCTCTTCCTGTATTTCTTCCTTTTTTAAACGGCTCAGACGAGTCTCCGATCGCGAAGGGAACCTTCGTCGGGCTCACCTCGTACCACACGAAAAAGCACCTAATACGCGCAGTGTTCGAGGGAGTGGTGTTTTCGCACCTTACTCATGTAAAACGATTGTTAAAAAACCATGCGGTTCCAAAAAGCATTCGTTTGACTGGCGGCGCTGCCAATTCGAGGGTTTGGACGCAGATGTTTGCGGACGCCCTGCAAATCCCTGTCGACGTGATAGATGGTAAGGAAATAGGAGCGCAGGGCGCCGCTATCGCGGCGGGGGTGGCCGCCGGAATTTATAATGATTATTCAGATGCAATTCAAAGCATGGTTCATATTTGCTACACAATTCTTCCGCAGAAGGAACTTCGCGAAGTATATGAAAAAAAGTATCAGAATTACAGAAGAGTAAACGACGCTCTTTCGGGCGTATGGCAGCACCTATAACAACATTTCAATAAACAGTAAAAGAGCGGAGATAAAGCGTACCCGGAGGTTTTCCGGTTTAAGAAAGGGTAAAAATCATGAAAAAGGTTGTTTCATTCTTTGGAGAAAAAAATGAGGTTTTTGAAAAACTTAACTTTCGCGCCAAGGTATACGCTGAAAAGCGCGGACTTGAATACAAATGGGCGCTGCAGGCGCCTTTTAACCAGCAAAACGTCATAGATGAGCTGAAAGACGCAGACGCCGGAATCATAGATATCGAGCCTTACGGCGAGGATATCTTCAGAGAAATTTACAAGAGCTGCAAGATACTAACGAGGTTTGGAGTCGGTTACGACAAGGTTGATCTGAAAGCGGCTTCGAAATACCATATTGCGGTTGCGAGAACTGCCGGAGCCAACACCGTCGGCGTCGCCGAGATGGCCTTAATGCTGTTGCTTTCGGCTCAAAGAAAGCTTAAATGCAATATGAACTATGTCGCCGAGGGAAATTGGGTCAAAGAGGTTACCCACGAAATCACTGGCAGCACCGTAGGAATAGTGGGTTTCGGAGCCATCGGCCAATATTTGGCGAAGCTTCTGAGGGGTTTTGATTGTAAAATTATTGCCTACGACCCGTTCCCGAATCTGAATGCCGCCGAGGAATACAATGTCAAAATGGTTTCTCTTGAGGAGCTCTTTAAAGCCGCGGATTCGATTTCGGTTCATGTGCCTTATATGAAGGAAACCCATAACCTGATTAACGCGGAGCTTCTTTCTTTGATGAAACCGACTTCCGTTATTGTCAACACCTCGCGCGGCAATATAGTAAACGAGAATGACCTCTATGATGCGCTTTCTCAAAATAAGATTGCGGGAGCGGGACTCGATGTATTTGCAGTCGAACCGCTTCCCCTTTCTTCCCCGCTTCTCAAACTGGATAACATCATTCTGACTCCGCATACCTCGAGCCAGACGGAGGAGTCCCTGTGGAGAATATACGAGATGGCAATCGACATTACCGCGGATTTCTTCGAAGGCAAGGAATCAAAAAACATCCTTAATCCCGATTATAAGGCCAAAAACTAATAGGAAGCGGAAATATGAAATTTACAAAACACCATCTTTGTAAGCTGCCGCACTGCTATGCGGTTACGACCATAGAAATCGACGGAAAAATGAAGTATGTTCTCGCGACGGACGACGACGGACCATGCTACTGCATAGACAGCGAAAGCCATGAAATTGAAACCGTCTGGGAAGGCCCCGGCGGAACAATGTCGCTTGTCCCTCTTCCGGGAAAAAACGGAGAATTTCTGGCGTCCCAGCGCTTTTTTCCCGGCTTTGACGCCCCGGACTGCGAAATTGTAAGACTTACGCGTATTAACGGAAAATGGAAAACAATGCCCTGGCTTAAAATGCCCTATGTGCACAGGTTCGATATTTTAGAGCGCGGCGGCGCGTATTATCTTCTTTGCTGCACGCTGGCAGAGTCAAAAAAGGACGAGCAGGACTGGTCGAAGCCCGGCGGACTGTTTGTGGCGGAGCTATCGCCTGACTTCTCAACACCTGAAAAGCTTCGGCAGATTGCCGGGGGGATGACGCGAAACCACGGCTATTGCCGCATTCAGCGCTCGGATTGCTGTTATGCCCTTACCGCCTGCGACGAGGGGGTTTTCGAGGTCGTGCCTCCTGAAAACAGGAACGGGGAATGGTCGGTTCGCCGCGTACTCGACAAGATGGTATCCGACATTGCAGTTTGCGATATAGACGGCGACGGACTCGAGGAGCTTGCGACGATCGAGCCCTTCCACGGAACCGACTTTGTTGTTTATCATAAAGAAGGCGGCACCTACAAGGAAATGTACCGATATCCTGAAAAAATGGCCTTTGTGCATGTCGTATGGGGCGGAAAGCTGCGGGGTAAACCCGTTTTTCTGGGTGGCTGCCGCGCTATAAACAAGGAAATGTTCATGCTCTCCGTTGAAAGCGGTAAGGTTTCGATCAAAATAATCGAAACAGGCATGGGGCCAAGCAATGTCAAGGTCATAGCTGGTAAATACAGAGATTTAATACTCACCGCAAACCGGGAGGCCGGCGAGGGCGCAGTTTTTGAGGTCTCAGATTAAGAGGAGGGATAAAAATGCCGAACTATCTTCTCGGCCTCTACGAAAAGAGCATGCCTGAAAGCCTCAGTTTTGAAGAAAAGCTTACAGCCGCCAAAGAGGCTTCTTTTGATTATATGGAGCTTTCGATTGACGAAACCGATAAAAAGCTCTCACGGCTCAAATGGAGCGATAAGGAAATCGAGGAGCTTCGAAGGCTGCAATACAACGTTGGTTTGCCTATAAAGTCCTTATGCCTCAGCGGCCACCGCAAGTTCCCCCTTGGGCACGAGGATGAAGCTATTCAGAAAAGAAGCCTTGAAATAATGAAGGACGCAATTATTTTCGCTTCTAAACTCGGGGTTCGGCTTATTCAGATAGCAGGCTACGACGTATATTACTCCCCATCTAACGAACGGACTCGCGAAAACTTTGCGAAAAATCTTGCCATATCCGCTGAAATGGCGGCGCGGGAGGGCGTAATTCTGGCCTTTGAAACAATGGAAACCGAATTTATCAATACGGTTGAAAAGGCTGTTTATTGGGTGAATAAAATAAACAGCCCCTATTTGCAGGTTTATCCCGACGTAGGGAACATAACAAACGCCGCACGCGAGTACGGGACAAGCGTCATAAAGGATCTGGAAAGCGGAATCGGCCATCTTGCGGCGCTCCACCTCAAGGAAACTGTTCCCGGGGTTTTCAGGGAAGTGCCGTACGGAGCGGGGCATGTCGATTTCCCTGAGGCCGTAAAAACCGCGCTTCTTCTGGGAGTGCGCATGTTTGTGGGTGAATTCTGGTACCTAGGGGAAGATAACTGGAAGTCTACGCTCAGGAATAACAACGCTTTCCTCAGAGAGGCCCTGACGCGGGGAGAATTGTTGGCCCATGCTCCCGAATAATATGCGGCTGTATGTATATTAAGTGTGCAAGGATAAAAAATAAAAGACCACACTGAGGTTTCGCTTCAGTGTGGTCTTTACCATTAAATTAAGCTTTCTTAGAGAAGAACGCTCGGGTTCTCTCGCTTTTCGGTCTGTCGAAGACCTCCTCGGCAGTACCCGCTTCTTCCACCTTACCGTCTGCCATGAAGATAACCTTATCGGCTACGCTTCGCGCAAACTCCATCTCATGCGTAACAACAATCATAGTGCTGTCGGAGGATTTCAGGTTTCTGATAACCTTCAAAACCTCGCCGGTCAGCTCCGGATCAAGCGCACTCGTCGGCTCGTCAAAGCAGAGTATTTCGGGCTTCAGGGCGAGCGCCCTTGCGATTGCGACGCGCTGTTGCTGTCCGCCGGAGAGCTGGCAGGGGTAGGCTTTGGTTTTATCCGACAGCCCTACACGCTCTAGAATCGCTCTTGCAGAGGCCTCAATCTCCCCGCGAATCTCCGCTCTGTTTTCCTTATAGTCTGGGCGCTCTTTAGAAAGCAGTTCCACCGCGAGCATCACGTTTTTAAGCACCGTGTACTGAGGGAAAAGGTTGAACGACTGGAACACGAGCCCGAAGTGAAGGCGCTTTTTTCTAATTTCGGCCTCATTATGCGCCTTTCGGTCTTCCGAATCGAACAGGACCTCACCGTTTACGATTATCTTGCCGCCGTCGGGAGTTTCAAGGAAGTTAAGGCACCGCAGTAAAGTCGTCTTTCCGCTGCCGGAGGAGCCGATTATTGCCAGCACCTCGCCCTTTTCCAGGGCAAAGCCGACACCCTTCAGCACCTCGGTGTTTCCAAAGCTCTTTTTTATATTTTGTACATCTAGTATTGACATCTTCAACCTCTGTAATAGCTAAGCTTCTTTTCTATGTAACCGAACAGCAGCGTGAGAATACCGTTGAACGCAAGGAAGTATACTCCCGTATAAAACAGCGGCCAGACCAGTCCCATTGCGGTAAACTCCTCGGCAATCCACAAAATCTCCTGAACTGCTATTACGCGCGCAAGAGATGTGTCCTTTACGAGCGTGATTATCTCGTTGCCCATGGGTGGTATTATGCGCTTTACTACCTGCATCAGGACTACCTTAAAAAAGATCTGCCTCTTAGTCATTCCGAGAACCTGTCCGGCCTCATACTGCCCCCTGGGTATGCTTTCTATGCCGCCGCGGTAAATCTCTGAAAAGTAGGCCGCGTAATTGATGACAAAGGCTATGAGCGCCGAGAACATGCGGGGAGAAATACGTATGCCGAACAAGGAGCCAGGCATACTGATGTCAAACAGCAGACCCGGGACATACATTACCACAAAAAGCTGCAGCATAAGAGGCGTGCCCCTAATTATCCAGACAAATGTCTTCGTAAGCCACTTAAGCGGCAGAAACGATGACATCGAACCGAAAGTAAGAATAAGACCCAGAGGAAGTGCGAAAAGCAGCGTCATTATAAAAATCAGCCCGTTCTCCGCAAACCCCTCCAAAAGCATCATGGTCACTGTTTGAAAAGACATTAAATAACCGCCTTTATAGAATTATTTAGGCTTTACGAGAAGCATATCCTGAAGCTTATACTTTGCTGCGATGCTTGCGAGTGTGCCGTCGTTGGCAAGCTTCTGAATCGCGGCGTTGACCTTCGCGACAGTTTCGGGGCTTCCCTTTCTGAATGCGATGCCATACTGCTCCTCGGCAAAATCCTTGGTAGGAACAATGGAAAGTCCTTCATAGTCTGTTCCCTTGCCAATCGAGCCTATGGACATAACATAGTCGAGGATACCGACATCGGCGGTTCCGGCTGCAACTTCCATCAGAACCTTGGCCTGCGAATCCAGGGCGGTATATTTGGCATCTTTAAACGCGGCTTCGGCCTTTACTACATCCTCGCCCGCGGATTGCTTCTCGGCAACGACTCTCGCGCCCTTAAGGTTCGCAAGGTCGGAATACTTGCTGACGTTAGACGCCTTTACTACCATAACCTGCTTATTCATCATATAAGGTACGGAGAAATCCATATTTGCCTTGCGCTCATCCGTGATGGTCATACCATTCCAGATGCAGTCGATGTTTTTGGAGTTGAGCTCGATTTCCTTGGATGCCCATTTAATCTCCTGAAACTTAACTTTTACCCCCAGTTCCTTGGCAACAGCTTCTGTGAATTCGGTCTCAAAGCCTATAAGCTTTCCTGTGGAATCCTTATAGTTCATCGGGGCAAAAAGTGTGATTCCCGCAATCATTTCGCCTTTTCCGCTTATGTAGTTCCAGTCTCCGCTGGCAGCGGGGGACGGTGCGGCGCTCGGATTTGCGCTCGGTGCGGAGCTGGGTGCTGCAGCGGGCTTTGAGCCGCAGGCCGCGAATATCGAAAGGCAAAATACTGCTGTAAGCACTAACGCTAAAACTCTCTTCATTATGCATTCTCCTATTTCAATTTTTTTGCTTTTCCAAAGCAAGCCGTATTATGATATCATTTTATCATGATTTAGTCAATCACTACGGCAGAGTATTGGTACTCAACAGGATTACATGCATATTGAAATGGTGAAGCGCAAGAGCAAACCCCTCTGGCCTGCATTTCCCTTTCTGCTCTATTGCGGCCGCGAATAATGGCTATTGCCCTTCACTCATATAAAAGCTATAATTACATCAGAAGCATTCAACACATCGGGGCATCCGGGAAGTGCGTGAAACACCCGTACTGCGATACCCGCTTTCTGAATATGGATATGGAGAGATAAAATATGGCAAAAATTTACGATAACTTTTCAGAGCTGATCGGCGGCACCCCTCTATTAAAGGCGCAAAGATATTGCGCCTTTAAAGGCGTTTCCGCTGAAATACTGGTAAAACTCGAGTACCTAAACCCTGCGGGCAGCGCAAAGGACAGAGTGGCGAGGTCGATGCTAGACGATGCGGAAAGGCGCGGGCTTATTACCAAAAACTCTGTTATTATCGAGCCGACGAGCGGCAACACGGGCATCGGGCTTGCGGCGGTCGCAAGGTCAAGGGGCTATCGGGTCATTCTTACAATGCCGGATACTATGAGTGTCGAGCGCCGCAAGCTTCTTGCAGCATATGGCGCCGAGCTTATTTTGACGGAAGGCTCGAAGGGCATGCAGGGCGCAGTAGACGAAGCGCTGAGGCTTTGCGGGGAGATCAAAGGGAGCTTTATGCCTAGCCAGTTTGAGAACCCGGCAAATTCGAAGGCGCATATGGATACTACCGGCCCCGAAATATGGGAAGATGCGGAAGGCAGGATCGACATCTTTGTCGCCGGAGTCGGCACTGGAGGCACAATCACCGGTACTGGGGAATACCTGAAATCCCGGAACCCCGAAATCAAGATTGTCGCGGTCGAGCCGTTTGAGTCCCCTCTTCTGTCAAAGGGGAAATCCGCCCCTCACGGAATACAGGGTATAGGAGCCAATTTTATTCCTTCTGTGCTTAAAAGAGAAATAATTGACGAGATTATGCCTGTAAGAACGGCCGATGCGTATGAAGCCGCCAGAGAGTTTTCCGCCACCGAGGGCCCTCTTGCCGGCATATCATCCGGGGCCGCGCTGCACGCGGCTTTCATGCTCGCCAAACGGCCTGAAAACGGCGAAAAAACGATAGTCGCCCTGCTCCCGGATTCTGGCGAGAGATATCTATCAACTGAGCTTTACGAAAGATAAAATAAAGGGTACCCGGAAACCCGGGTGCCCTTTTCTATAAAAATCAGGTATCGGCTTTAAATATCAGGCTTATCTTAGTCCCTTCCCCTACGCGGCTTTCCAGCCTGATCTCCGCTCCGTGGAGCTTTGCGCCGTGCTTAACTATCGAAAGCCCCAAACCGGTTCCGCCGGTTTCCTTCGAATGGCTTTTGTCGACACGGTAAAAACGCTCGAAAATCCGCTCCTGATGTTCTGGCGCTATGCCGACGCCTGTGTCAGAAACCGTGAGAACGGCTCTTCCTACCTCTTTAGCAACGCTGACCCTTACGCTGCCTCCTGCTTTGTTGTAGCTTATCGCGTTATCGCAGAGGTTAAAGAGCATTTCGTGCAGGGTGCTGCTTATTCCTCTCACCGAAACGTTAGTTCCGTCAACGGATATGGTTACATTCCGCTCTTTTGCCTTTAGTGTGAGTTCATCGCAGACGCTCTCGGCGAGCGAAAGCAGATCCACGCCTGCAAACTCGTTATTCAGTGTCTTTTCGTCAAGCATGGAAAGCTTCATTATATCCTCGATAAGATTGAGGAGGCGGGATGCCTCAGAACGGATTCGCCCTGCGAAATTCGGTATGTCCCCTGCCCTTGCGATTCCGTTCTGGATGATTTCGGCGTAGCCCATTATCGAGGTAAGAGGGGTTTTCAGCTCGTGAGAAACGTTGGCGGAAAACTCGCGCCGCATTTTCTCGTTTTCCTCCTTTTCGGTAATGTCCATAGCGAAGAGCACGGCGGCGTAATCCTCATGCTCGATCTGGACGGGACTGACCGAAAGCTGGTATATGCGGCCCGATATGTTCATTGTAACGGTTTCCGGAGTACCGCCCAGGGCTTTTTCCACGGCGCCTATATAGCCTATATCACGGCTCAGCCTAAGATAGCTCGCGCCCTCGTAAATGTCAAACAGCCTACGGGCGCTGCGGTTGCAGGATAGTACGGCTCCGCTCCTTCCGAAAATGACCATTGCCTCGCTCATGCTGTCGGTAATATATTCAAGCTCCTTTTTTTTAGAAGAGAGCTCCTCAAGCTGCCGCTTTATGCGCTGGTTTTGCTTATCCATGCGAAGGAGAAGCGGAGAAAGCTCCTCGTATTCCTTATTGGATAAGGGCGCGTCAAGGTTCAGGCTGTTTATCGGAGAAATTATGGCCTGTGTGAGAAGCCTGGCGATAAAAACCGCAATAAGAAGAGTAAAAACAAGGATCGCTATTACCCACGATACGGAATCCCTGATCTCCCCGAAAAGGCTTTTGGCCGCGGCGGAAACGCGGAGCACACCGCCGTTTTCAAGCCTTACCGCATAGTAATAGTTCTTGCTGCCGAGGGTGTCGGAAAGCCTCGTGCTTTCACCCTTCCCGTTGGCAATCGCCGAGGATATCTCAGGTCTGGAGAGATGGTTTTCCATTTTTTCGGGGGAGGCATAGTTGTCATAGATCACAGTTCCGTCGGGCGATACAATGGTTATGCGATTAGCGCCGCCCTTGCCGATTTCCGAGATGTAGCCAATGCTGTTTGCTGAGCTCTCATAGGCTTTGCCTATGTAAAAAGCCTCGGCGGCAAGCTCCTTTCTGATGCTTTTCGAAGAATTATAATACAGCAGACCCACAGCAAGAGCAGCTGTGATCGCAAGCGTGAGAAAGGCGGCGAAAAAAATGCTTAAAAACACACGCTTTTTCATTTAGCTCCCCCGATCCTGTACCCTACTCCGCGCACGGTTTCGATTATTTCTCCGGCGCTGCCGAGCTTTTGCCTGAGCGTCCTTATGTGTACGTCTACGGTGCGGGTTTCGCCTCCGTAATCGTATCCCCATATATTTTCAAGGAGCATATCTCGGGTCATAACCGAACCGGGGTTCTTCATCAGAAGATGCAAAAGCTCAAATTCCTTAAGTGTCAGCTCGACAACTTTTCCGTCTGCGAAAACCGTTCGCGCTCTTGCGTTCAGCCTGACGCTTCCGAAGTTGTATTCGTCCGCCTTGGCTCCGGAATCGGTCCTGCGAAGGACCGCCTTTATGCGTGAAATAAGCTCCATCATCCCGAAGGGCTTGGTTATATAATCGTCCGCCCCGCTGTCAAGTCCGATGACCTTATCGTATTCCGTGCCCTTGGCAGTCAGCATTATAATCGGTATCTGTCTATCGCAGACCGCCTTTCGCAGGCGCTTCAAAATTGAAATGCCATCCTCACCCGGAAGCATTATGTCAAGCAAAATAAGATCCGGCATGCGGCTATCAAGGGCCTTGAAAAGCTCCTCTCCGGACGCAAAGCCCTCCGCCTCAAAGCCGGTGTTTGAGAGGGTGTATACGATGAGCTCCCTTATGCTGCCGTCGTCCTCCACGCAATATATCATACAAATTATGACCATTCCTTTCGCATTGCTCAAGGCACAAAATGACCCTAGAAATAAGTGGCCATAATGTGCGTTTCAGGTTGCCGCAAAAGCGCGGGAAAAATGCGCTTTTATCAATGTAAGCCTGAAGCTTGTTTTAAATTTACTCCTCGTGAATCCCTGAAATGGCAAAGACGACCCATTCAGCAATGTTTGTGGCGTGGTCGCCTATACGCTCGAGGTACTTGGCTATCATCAAAATATCCATCGCCTCTTCACCGTGCCTTATATCGTTTGAAATATAATCAATAAGATCCTTCCTGATGGACATAAAAAGCGCGTCAACGACGTCGTCATACTTTATGACAGATTTTGCAAGTTCAATGTCATGCTTTACGAAAGCGTCAATGCTTTCAGAAACCATTTTTATCACTGCGGCTGTCATTTCTCTTATGTGAACCCTGATCTTTGTGTCTGAAAGGTCGGTATGCTTGACTATTTCAGCGATGTCCTCCGCCTGGTCGCCGATTCGCTCCATATCGGTTATCATTTTAAGCGCCGAAGATACAAGCCTCAGGTCCCTGGCCACCGGCTGCTGCTGTAACAGGAGCTTCAGGCAGAGGCTTTCAATCTCGCGTTCTATGCGGTCTATATCCTTCTCTGCGGAAATTGCCTTCTCAGCAAGCTCGGTATCGCTGGTCAGAAGCGCTTTGACTGCGCATGCTATCGCGTTTTCGCAGAGTGCCCCCATTGTGATAAGGTCGTTGTTCAGAGTCTCAAGCTGTATTTCGAAATTGTTTCTCATTATCCGAACCTCCCTGTGATGTAGTCCTCGGTGCGTTTGTCGCGGGGATTGGAAAAAAGCGCTTCGGTATCGGCATATTCCACCACTTCTCCGAGAAGGAAAAACGCGGTCTTATCCGATATTCTTGTCGCCTGCTGCATGTTGTGGGTCACTATGACGATAGTATACCTGCTTTTGAGTTCGACCGCAAGGTCTTCGATTTTCGCGGTGGAGATCGGATCCAGGGCGCTTGTGGGTTCGTCCATCAGCAGCACCTCTGGCTCCACGGCAAGCGCGCGGGCTATGCAAAGACGCTGCTGTTGGCCTCCCGAAAGGCCCAGCGCGCTCTTTTTCAGCCTGTCCCTGACCTCTTCCCATATTGCGGCGTCCATAAGCGAGCGCTCAACGATGTCGTCCAGTCTTGCCTTCGAGCGGATGCCGTGGGTTCTCGGCCCGTAAGCGATGTTGTCATACACGCTCATCGGAAAGGGGTTCGGTTTCTGAAAAACCATTCCGACGCGCTTGCGCAGCAGGTTGACGTCCATTTTTCCGTAGACGTCCTCTCCGTCCAAATATATTTTGCCCTCTATGCGGCAGCCTTCGACCAGATCGTTCATGCGGTTTATCGATTTAAGCAGGGTAGATTTTCCGCATCCGGATGGACCGATAAAGGATGTGATCTTGTTTTCCGGGATTTTCATATTGATGTCTTTCAGCGCCTGAAATTCGCCGTAGTAGAGCTTCAGGTTTTCAATAGATATTTTGTCCATAGGTTATGTTATCCCCTTGTAAATTTTTTCGCGATCAGGGAAGAAACGGCGTTCAGGCCGACCACAATGACGAGCAGAACCACTGCCGTGGCGTAGGACTGCTTTGTGTTTATCCCTTCTGCCCAGAGCGCATACATGTGAACAGACAGTGTGCGTCCGGAGGACAGAAGGCTTCCGGGTATCTGGGCGACAGTACCCGCCGTATATATGAGAGCCGCTGTTTCTCCGACGATGCGGCCTATCGAAAGTATAATGCCGGCCAGTATACCCGGAACCGCGCTCGGCAGGACTATTCTGAAAACCGTTCTGACCTTGCCTGCGCCTAGGCCGAAGCTTCCCTCTCGGAATGTATCCGGCACCGCCTTGAGAGCTTCTTCTGTAGTCCGGATTATCACGGGGAGTATCATAATTCCAAGTGTAAAAACGCCCGCGAGCAGCGAATACCCCCAACCGAAGGCCGTAACGAAAAACAGATATCCGAAAAGCCCGTAGACTATTGAGGGAATTCCCGACAATGTTTCCGCCGTTATCCTGATAAGGCCGACAAGCCTATTGCCGCGCTTTGCATATTCGACGAGATAAATTGCGGCAAAGATGCCGAACGGGGCGGCGATGAGCAGCGACAGGACGGTCATGGTCACCGTATTAATCAGGGCGGGAAAAAGCGAAACATTGGTGGATGTATACTTAAGGCTGAAAAGGCCTAGAGAGAGATTTGGAATACCCTTGATGAAAATGTAAACCAGAATAAACAGGATAACGGTAGCGGTGAGGGCCGCCGCTGCATATACTGCGGTTTTAAGAAAAGCCGACTGTGCTTTGGCTCTTTTCATTTTTCTGCCCTCCTTTTTATAATCGAGAAAGAAAGGTTGATTATAAGGATAAAAACAAACAGCACAACCGCCGTCGCGACCAATGCTCCTCGGTGAAGGTCGGTTGCGTAGCCCATCTCAAGGACTATATTCGCCGTAAGGGTGCGAAGTCCAAATGTCAGGCCGGTTGGTATGATCGCCTGATTTCCCGCAACCATGATAACGGCCATGGTTTCCCCTATCGCGCGTCCTACTCCAAGAATGACGCCGGCCAGAACGCCGGATCTTGCGGCGGGAAAAACGACGAAAAATACGCTGCGCTCATGGCTTGCACCCAGAGCAAGAGATCCCTCATAGTAGCTTTCCGGCACAGCACGCACCGCGGACTCGCTGACTCCGATTATAGTCGGAAGTATCATTATTCCCAGCACGATGCTCGCCGCAAGCAGACTTGTTCCGCTTCCGCCGAAAAGGAAGCGTATCGCTGGGACAATAACCATCAGGCCGAAGAATCCGTAAACGACCGACGGGATACCTGCCAGAAGGTCGATCGCCGGCTTAAGTACCTTATAAAGCCTCCTTGGGCAGAAGTGCGCCATGAACACTGCGGTCAGTATACCTATCGGCACACCAATAATAAGCGCTCCCGCAGTGACGTAAATGCTGCCGAGAATCATCGGAAAGATTCCGTATATGTCGTTTAAGGGCCGCCATTCGGTCCCCGACAGAAAACTGAAGATTCCAATTTTCCGCATGGCCGGGATGCCATTTGCGAATATGAATATGCATATCAGCGCAACGGCAAGTATCGAAACGCAGGCGGCTGCAAGAAAAATAAACTGCATCAGCTTTTCTTTTTGTTTGGACATATTTAGCCTCCATAGTGTCCTTAACGGCCCATAGCCCCGCTTAAACGGGGCTATGGGTTTTATTGAGGGGTGGTATTATATCTGCGACCATTTTGTTATTGCACCCGTATAGATCTTCTTCACCTGCTCGCTTGTCATGCCGTCAACCTTGCTGCTGTTGTTTACGATTACCGCGATTCCGTCAATTGCGATCTGTGTGGCCTTGACTCCGCTTGAGGTTTCGCTGCTTTTGAGCTCTCTGGAAGCCATGCCGATATCGCAGATCCCGTTTATAGTGCTCGTTACGCCGGTTGTGGAGTCGCTGGTCTGAATTTCTATCGTTGCATTGGTATTGACCTTAAGGTAGGCTTCCTTCAGTTTTTCCATGACGGGGCTTACCGAGGATGAGCCGGCCACAACAATCTTTCCGGATGGTTTGGTGCCGCTGTAAGCTGCAGCCTTTGAAGCGGAAATATAGCCGCTTGACTCGACTACCTTCTGGCCGTCAGAAGAAAGGATATAGCTTATGAAATCCTGAGCTACTGCGGAAACCGTGCTTTTTGTAACGATATTGAAGGGACGTGATATCTTGTAAGCGCCGCTTTTAATGTTCTCCACGGTCGCCGCCGCACCGTCTATCTTCAGTGCTTTGACCGTGCTGTTGAGAGAACCCAATGAAATGTATCCGATTGCTGATTTGTTCTGGGCTACGGTTGTCATCATAACGGAGGTGCTGTTTGTGATGGAAGCCGTCTTGACGGTCTTGTCAACCTTCGTTCCTGAAGAGTCCTTTTCCTCGACGCCGAAGAGCTCAATAAAAGCTCCGCGCGTTCCGGAACCGTCCTCGCGGGAAACGACCGTTATGTCGTCATTCTTGCTGCCGCATCCGGTAAAAACCGCTGCCAGTGTTAATAATGAAAGTACGAGTGCGATTAACTTTTTCATATTATTCTCCTTAAAAAACATTACTTTTGTTTTTCACAATTTCATAATAATTATGCAGTGTAAAATCCAAAAGCGGAGAAATGTTAAATTTAAGTAAAATAGTTTTATCAGCGGTTCCTTAACCTAATGTTGTAACAACATTAACGATAACTAATGATATAATGATAAAACCCAAGCTGACACCGCCTTTCGGCGGCATCGGCTTGGGTTAAGTTGATAAGATGTCTATTGTCTTATGCTTTTGCGTTAAGAGCTCTGTCCAGCCATACCGCTGCAACGTCCATAGCCTCGTAAAGACCGTTCTTTTCGGTCTTTTTGACAACTCTGTCTCGGGATTTGATGTTCGGATCCGTCAGCTGAAGCTGCAATGATACCTTTGTGGCTACGGGCAAATCCTTGACCATGGTTTCATCCATTATCTGGAGCATGACGATATATTTATCGGACATATTTCCGAAATATATGAGATTGTCCTTGCGTCGCAGGGGATAGCCCTTGTACTCAAGCGTTTTTTTCTCTGGCATAGCTGCCTCCTATTGTTTGTCTTTTTTCAGGTAGCTCTCAACAAGCTCCTGCAGCAATTCATCCCTGTCAAGCCTGCAGATAAGAGTACGGGCATTGTTATAATTTGTGATGTAGGTCGGATCCTCGGACAGAATATATCCGACCAATTGATTTATTGGATCGTAGCCCTTCACCCGCAGAGCTTCGTAAACCGCGTGCAGGATCTCATGTATTTCCCTTTTGCGGTCGATTGCCCTGAACTGACGGGTATAATCTTCCATATCCGAACCTCCTCACCATTCAGAATGATTTGTAAATTAATTATAACAAAGATAAATTCGGCTGTAAAGTGCCGCGATATATTTAATTCCTTTTATCTGATCTGCGCGCCGACGGCGGTCTTAAGCTGCTTTAGGATATCTTCCATGCGGGGGGCAATATCCGCATCCGTGAGGCTCTGCTCCTCGGAGCTGAATTCAAGCGAAAACGCCGCGCTTTTTTTACCCTCGGGAATCGGCGAGCCCGTGTACACGTCGAACAGGCTTACATTCCTAAGCAGAGCGCCGCCGGCGTTCATGATATGCTTTTCGATAACGGCCACTGGAGTATCGGCATCGCAGACGATCGCGAGATCACGGTAAACGGAGGGGAACCGTGAAAGCGGCCTGTAAGTCGCCTCCGGAAGACGGGAATCGAGGAGAACTTTCAAATCAAGCTCAGCGGCGTAAACGGGGGTATCTATTCCGTAATTATCCTGAACCTTCGGATGGATCTGGCCGATAACGCCGAGAAGTCCGCCGGAACATTCAACTGCCGCGCAGCGCCCCGGGTGGAAGGACGGATTGTCGGCAACTGCTCTAAACTCCACACCTCCGATGCGAAGTGAGCGAAGCAGCGCCTCTACGCAGCCCTTAAGCGAGAAGAAATTCTCCTTCGGGCCGTAAGCTCCCATCACAAGCATTACGCGCTCATCCGGAAGTATAGCCCCGTTTTGGGGAATATATACTCTGGACAGCTCATAAAGGCGCGCTTCCCTGTTGCGGTAGCTGCTGTTGCGGCCCAAAACCTCCATCATGGAAGGCAGGCCCGTCATGCGCATCACCGAGGTGTCGTCGCCGAGAGGATTAAGGATACGGAGGCTCTTTCTGACAGGCGAGCATGCCGGAATAAGCATCTTGTCGTAATCAGAGTCACCTATAAAGGAATATGTCAGTATTTCGGTAAAGCCTATCCCGCGGCAGAGATCGTTAAGCCTTCGCTCGAGAGTCTGCTTTTCGGTAAGTCCGCCCTGCACCGCGGCGCCGCGAAATACAGTAGGCTCTATGACGTTGTAGCCGTAGAAACGAGCGACCTCCTCGGCAATATCGGAGTAGTGCTCAATATCGGAACGCCAGGAAGGCACAGTGATAATGCCGTTTTCCACCTTAAATCCCAGAGCGGTGAGGACTTTGATCATATATTCCTCGGAAATGGCCGTGCCAAGCAGGGAATTAATCTTGGAAGGCTCGAGCGGAAGCTTCACCTCTTTTATATCCGCGGCAACGACGTCGATAATTCCGTCCACGACCTCGCCGGCGCCCAGCAGCTCGACGAGCTCGCAGGCGCGCTGTATCGCCGGCAGGGTATTGAGAGGGTCAAGTCCCTTTTCATAGCGTCCGGAAGCGTCGGTGCGCATTCCGAGCGCCGTCGCGGTCTTTCTGATGCTGACGCCGTTGAAGTTTGCGGATTCGAAGACGACGGTAGTCGTATCGGGAGTAATCTCGCTGTTGCCGCCGCCCATGACGCCGGCGACGCCAATGGGTCGGTTTGCGTCTGCTATGACAAGCATGTCGGGGGTAAGCCTTCTTAAATTTCCATCGAGAGTTTCAAGCGTTTCCCCCTCGTTTGCCGTACGCACGACGATTTTCTTGCCCTCGACACAGGAATAGTCAAAGGCGTGCATCGGCTGGCCGTATTCGAGCATTACATAGTTAGTGATGTCGACAATGTTGCTTATGGGCCTTATACCGGAGGCCCTCAGGCGCTCACGCATCCACTTTGGGGATGGACCGACCTTGATATTCTTTACTACTCTTCCGGTATATCGCGGGCATAGCTTTCCGTTTTCAATCTCAACGTCCAGATAATCGATAATATTGCCGCCGCTCCCCTTCACCTCAGGCGTTTTGATCCTCAGCTCCGTTCCAAAGGTTACTGCGCTCTCGCGGGCGAGACCGATAACGCTCAGACAGTCCGGGCGGTTGTTCGTAATTTCAAAATCTATTATGCTGTCATCAAGTCCGACGACGGTTTTTATATCGTCCCCAGGTTTGCAGTCCTCCTGAAGAATAAATATGCCGTCCTCAACGGCGTAGGGAAAATCGTGGAGGTCAAGCCCGAGCTCCTTAAGGGAGCAAAGCATGCCTTCGGACTTTACGCCACGGAGGTTGCCCTTCTTTATCCTTACTCCTCCGGGGAGGGTCGAGCCGTGCAGTGCCGCGGGAACGAGATCGCCAGCTCGAACGTTCTGAGCGCCGGTGACAATCTGAATGGGAGCCTCCCCACCGACATCGACCGAACAAATCCAGAGGTGATCAGAATCTGGGTGCCGCTCAATTGTTATGACTTTGCCAACAACAACCTTTGATATTTCCGAACCCGGAATATCTATAGCCTCGACCTTGGAACCGGAAAGCGTCATCGCGTCGGCATACTCCTTATCCGAAGCTTTTATATCTGTAAATTCAGACAGCCATTTTCTTGAAAGTTTCATTATCTTGTCCTCCTAAAACTGGCTCAGGAAACGAATATCGTTCTCGTACAGCAGGCGCATATCGCTGATTTTGAAACGTCGCATTGTCATACGCTCAAGGCCTACGCCGAAAGCAAAGCCCGAGTAGACCTCCGTATCGATACCGCAGCCCTCCAGCACCTTTGGGTGTACCATGCCAGCCCCCAAAAGCTCAATCCAGCCCTCTCCCTTGCATACGCGGCAACCCTCGCCGCGGCATTCAAAGCACTGCACATCGACCTCGCAGGACGGTTCTGTGAACGGAAAGTGGTGGGGTCTGAAGCGGGTCTTCGTATCCGGGCCGTAGAGGCGCTGTACAAGAGTGTTCAACGTGCCCTTCAGGTCGCCCATAGTAATGCCCTTGTCGACTACCAGCCCTTCGATCTGGTGGAACATCGGGGAGTGAGTCGCGTCCACCTCGTCCTTGCGGTAGACTCTGCCGGGTGAAATTATGCGTATCGGCGGCTTCTGTGTTTCCATAACATGAACCTGCACGGGCGAAGTCTGGGTACGAAGCAGCACCGAGCTATCCTCGGTAAAGTAGAATGTATCCTGCCATTCTCTGGCGGGATGCCCCTCGGCGGTGTTCAGCTTTGTAAAAACGTAGTCCGCGAACTCGACTTCCGGTCCCTCGGCAACGGCAAATCCCATTCCGGTAAATATGTCTATGGCCTCGTCAAGAACTATCGACATTGGGTGCTTTTTCCCGATTGTCACCGGAGTTCCCGGAATCGTAACGTCAAGCTTTTCGCTTATAATCCTCATTTCAAGAAGCTTTTCGGAAAGTTCCGCGGCCTTTTGAGTAATAGCCTCCTCAATTTTTGAGCGGATGTCGTTTGCAAGCTGGCCGATAAGCGGCCTTTCTTCTGCCGAGAGACTGCCCATCTGCTTTAAAACGGCTGTAAGCGAGCCTTTTTTCCCTAGGTAATTTATCCTGATCGATTCAAGCGCGCCGAGGTCGGCGGCGTTTTCCACTGCGGCAAGAGAAGCGCCCTTGATTTCCTCAAGCAGTTTTTTCATGGCAAAAATCCTTTCTATGCGGAAATAAATATAAATTAAAAACAAAAAAAGCCTTCTGCCCTCAAAGGGACGAAAGACTCCGTGGTACCACCCAATTTCGGCAAAAGCCGCACTTTTAAAGCCTATAACGGGGCTGACCGCCGGGGATTGGCCGGAGCTTACGGACGAACCAAGCGCACTTCCGGCAGGGCGCTTTCAGCCCACGGCCGCCCCTCTCTAAAGCCTTTCGCAACGCTATTTTCCCGATCATTGCCTATATTATTGATATTTCTTTGAATTTTACCATAATCAGCAATATAAAACAAGATATAATTTGACTATTTTTGTGTTATGTCTTATAATCTATAAAAAAATAATAAGAGGCATTGTATATGCAGCTTACTGAGATTACATGTGAAACGCTTAGGGGCGTACTGCCTAAAAGAAGGCCGGACAGCCATAAGGGCGATTACGGAAGGGCGCTCCTCATTTGCGGCGGCGTCGGTTATTCCGGAGCGGCCTTTTTCGCCGCGGAGGCCGCCGTCAGGAGCGGCGCCGGCCTTGTTTACCTTGGCGTACCGAGCGACATCTACACGATCTCTGCGGTGAAATGCAACGAAGCCATGCCGTTCCCGCTGCCCTCCGACGATAAGGGGCGGCTTTCGTGCAACGCAAGCGGTGAGATTCTCGAAAGACTTAAAAAATGCGACGTTTGTCTGCTGGGGCCGGGGCTCGGACGTTCCGAGGGCGTATCGCACATAGTTTCGCAGGTAATAAAAAACTGCCGCGTTCCTCTTATTATTGATGCCGACGGAATAAACGCGGTCTCCGAGAATATAAATATACTGGACGAGGCGGCGTGTCCTATAATACTGACACCGCATGAAGGCGAATTTTCAAGGCTGGGCGGAAGCCTTTACCTGGGCAGGGAGCAAAGTGCCTCACTTTTTGCGAGGAACCATAAATGCACCCTTGTTTTAAAAGGGCACGGCACCGTAATAGCCTTTGAGGACGGAAGCGTTCTGCGGAACACTACGGGGAATCCGGGAATGGCAAAGGGCGGAAGCGGCGACGTCCTTGCGGGAATACTGACGGCGCTTATAGGGCAGGGAATTTCGATAAGGAAGGCCTGTGCGGCGGCGGTATGGCTGCACGGACGCGCGGGAGACATCAGCAAGGCCAGTCTGGGAGAATATTCGATGACGCCGACAGATCTAATTTATGCTCTGCCTAAGGCTTTCAGAGAGCTTTCGGCGGACTGAAGGAGCTGAAAGAGCGTTGCGGCGAGTGGCGGCACTTGCACTAATGACAGCGCTGTGCCTTTGCCTTTGCGCATGCGGCGGAAAAGGCGGCACGGACAAACTGACTGAGGAAATAAGGTCGGAGTATTCCGGAACAAAAAAAATTACAATGATTGTAACGGTTACGGCCGATTACGGGAACAGGGTCTACCAGTATAAGCTCCGCTGCGTCGGAAAAGACGACGCGATGGACATCGAGGTCATGGAACCCGCTGGTATTAAGGGGATAAAGGCCCATGTGTCAAAGGACGGAACGGGCCTTGAATTTAACGGCGTGACTCTCGATACGGGAGAGCTTTTCGGCGACGGTCTTTCACCGCTCGAGGCGATTCCGATGATGCTCAAGGCTTGGAAAAGCGGCTACGCCGCGGAAACTTGGAAGGAAAAGATTAACGGAACTCAAACCCTCGCGGTCAAGTTCGATCTCGGCATGGCAGGAAGCTCAAAGGATACCAAACATATCGCATGGTTCGACTTAAAAAGCAATCTGCCTGTAAAAGCCGAAATTCTGTATGACGGATACAGAGTAATCAATTGTACCTTCGGCAATATTATAATGGAGTGAATTTCAATGGAATCATTACAAAAGAGAACATGGGCGGAAGTTTCGCTTGACAATATCGCTTTTAACTATAAATCGATAAGGGAGCGGCTGCCGAACGGCTGCCGCTTTCTTGCCGTGGTCAAGACAAACGCATATGGGCACGGCGCGCAGCGCATAGCCGAGCTATGTGAGAACCTCGGGGCCGATTACCTTGCGGCTACGAACATAGACGACGCGGTTCAGATGCGCATGTGGGGAATAAAGGTTCCGATTATAATTTTCGGCTATACCCAGCCGGAATATACCGAGGTTCTAATAAGAAAAGGAATTACTCAGGAAGTCGATTCCCTAGAAACCGCTGTCGCCTTTTCGGAAATAGCTGCAAAGCTGGGTCAAAAGCTCAAGGTACACCTTAAGGTTGACAGCGGCATGGGAAGGCTTGGCTTCGTATGCCATGGCGGCAGAGATCCCGAGGCGGAGATGCTCGAGGCCATGAATCTCCCCGGGCTCGACATCGAAGGTATTTTTACGCATTTTGCTGTTTCCGACGTTAAGGATGACGAATATACCGGCATGCAGCTTAACGCTTTTCTGGATATAACAAAGAGGCTGGAAGAAAAATCCGGCAAAAGATTTAAGCTTAAGCATTGCGCTAACAGCGGCGCTGTGATAAATTATCCGCAGGCAAGCCTTGATATGGTCAGACCGGGTATTATGCTCTACGGGTATTATCCCGACCGTTTTACCGGAGGCATAGAGCTTCGCCCAGCGATGGAGCTTAAAACTAGAATAATCAGACTTAAAAGTATTTCTGCGGGCGACTGCATAAGCTACGGCAGGACGTTTACGGCGGATAGGCCGATGAAAATTGCAGTAATTCCGATAGGATACGGGGACGGACTGCACAGAATACTTTCCGGCAAAATCGACGTGCTGGTAAACGGCAGAAGGGCACGGCAGATTGGCCGCATCTGCATGGATATGTGCATGGTCGATGTTACAGACATTCCCTGCGAGGCAGGCGACGTCGTTACCTTATTCGGCAGGGACGGTGACGAGTTCATACCTATCGAGGAGGTCGCCGGAAAGGCTGGTACGATTTCCTACGAGATAACCTGCGCCCTTACCGAACGTGTTCCCCGAGTGTACATAGGGGGCGTCGGCTGAGTATACTGGTATAGGGAAAACAAGAGGTTTTGACGGGCATAGTATATTTTGTTTCGCTTTGTGGAAGAATTGAAATGGCCGTATTACACATTGAAAATGTAATCGGCGAATCTTCCGTCGGAGAGTGAATAAAGCGTGACAAACGGTGTTAGACGAGGAGACATCTACTACGCTGATTTAAGCCCCGTCGTGGGTAGTGAGCAGGGTGGTATGAGGCCTGTGCTTATCGTACAGAATGACACCGGAAACAAGCATAGTCCCACAGTCATTGCCGCCGCGATAACGTCGCAGATAGGCAAGGCAAGGCTGCCTACGCACATAGAGCTGGAGGCAAAAACCTACGGACTTTCAAAAGATTCGGTGATTTTGCTGGAACAAATACGTACGATAGACAAACGCAGGCTCAAAGAGAGAATGGGCCGACTGGACAACGAACTGATGAATAAGGTCGACAACGCGATCGCCGTCAGTTTTGGCCTAAGCTGAGAAGCTGACATTTTCGGGGGCGGCCTTTTGCCGCCCCGGTTTTTAAAAGGGGTACATAAGATGAAGAAAAAGAATATTATAATAACGCTGCTTATTCTGCTCCTGATAGCGGGAGTAGGAATAGGCACATGGACTCTTGCGGCTTCAACCTACGGCACCTCGTCGGATCCTCTGATTACGCTCAGCTATCTTAACGACAAGGTAATGCCGGCGGTGCTCAGCGAATTTCAAAAGAAGATGGACGCCAAGGTCAGTGAGCTTACCAACAGCTATGAAAAAAGAATTAAGGAGCTGGAAGATAAGCTTAACAATTCCGCCGGAGGCGGCAGCGGTACGTTCTCCGTGGTTGAACTAAAAAACGGGCAGTCGATATCCTGTTCTGAAGGCGCCGAAATAATGCTGAGATCTGGATCGGCGCAAGCCTGGTCCGAGATATCCGACCTTACGAGCGGCTCGCCCCTTGAGCTTGGCGGGATGCTGGTTCAGAACCACATGTATACGATCCCCTATTCAGGTGGCGGTCTCGGAGTCATAAGCGATTCGACGCTGCTAATACGCGGTTCATATAAGATAAACTGAGTAATGGACTTTAAATCCCGCGCATATTATTATGCGCGGGATTATTTGCGTGCAAGACACGCTCCAATGGTATTTTTATTATTGCGGGCCCATTCTATTCAGGTTATCTGATTTTAAAAGGATGTGAGGCGTTGGACGGTTCGTATGACATCACTTTCAACGGCAGAGGCGTCGGAAAGCTCAAGGTACAAAGTCAGGGGCTTATGACCGTATTTAGCGGAGAAACCACGCACATTGACGGGCTTTGCCGTCTCGCGGTGATTTCCGAAGGAAAGACGGTCCATCTCGGCGTATTGTCCCCGTCAGGGAAAGGACTCCATATCAAAAAAAGTTATACGAAAAATATGCTGACTGAGCTGGGTATAAAAAGTATCGAAAAGGCACTCGTCCTTAACGGAGAAACGGAAAACAGCTCGGATTGGGTTCGTGAAAGCGATCCTTCGTTACTATTCTCGGACCCCGACCTAAGCGCAGCCTGCAAGGGCGCGAAAGGAGTAATTTCAAAGCGCGTCGGGGATATTACGGAGGTGGCGTTTCCGCTCGGCAGCGGAAGCCCGTTCTCTCTGATGCCCGCCTTTTGCTTAGGAAAACCGGCCGTAATAGACGAAAAAAAATATCTGATTTTCAAAATAAAAGACGGATATCTGGCTGAATATAACGCTTCAAACGCGAAATAATAAGGTCATATCAAATTACAGGAGGAATGACCTATGGCAAATCTTACGTCGAAAGAGCTCACCGCGCTCGAAGACCAGATAAATTACGAGCAGGTCCTTGTAAAAAAGTACCACGCTATGGCCTGTCTTTGCAACGACAATAAAATAAGAGCGGATCTCGACGGAATTGCAAACAAGCATCAGCAGCACGCCAACAGATTAATGACATTTTTGCAGTAGGAGGAAATACTAATGAAAAATCCCGAACAGACCGCTCAGCTCATGGCCGAAAAGGAGATACTAAGCGATTTTCTGCTCAGCCAGAAGCTGATATCTGCAAGCTACAATACCTTTGCCGGAGAATGCACCAATCCGCAGCTCCGCAGCACGTTCTTAAACATCCTGAACGAGGAGCATGACATCCAGGCTAATATTTTTTCCGATCTGCAGTCAAACGGATGGTACAAGACCGAGCCGGCCGACCAGCAGAAGATCCAACAGGCAAAGCAGAAATTTGCAAGCGCACAATAATCTTTCCTTGTCAACTTTAAAATAATTAAGAAGCGCCGGCTTCGGCGCTTCTTAATTATTTGAATTAATCGCCCTTGTATTTTCTCCTTGTGGCGTTTCCGCCGCGTATGTGCCGCTCAGCCTTGTTTATATCCAGGATTTCCTTAACCTGAACGTAAAGCGAACGGTTGACACGTTCAAGGCGTTCAGATAGGTCTTTATGTACTGTTGATTTTGAAATTCCAAATTGTTTGGCAGCCGCGCGCACCGTCGCTTTGTTTTCTATGATGTACACCGCCAAATCGCATGCACGTTCTTCAATATTAGTTTTCAAAAACAACACTCCCAACATCAAGGGGCGGCGTAACCGTCGCCTTATACATGATAACTATATGCAGACAAAGCGGCGCGTATTACGGGAAAAAAGGATGAGCGGTAATCAAATCGGCATAATGAATATGGATTCCTGTGCCGTTGAGTTGGGATTAAAAATGTCGTGCATATGAAAGGGACTGCGGCAAAAAATAATTGCCGCAGTCCTTACTCAATTTCGTTATTTGTCTTTATACTGAAACCTGTACTACCTCACCTTGTTCTTATCTCCGGCGATCAGGCGTCTTAGCGCCTCTACCGCGACCTTAATCGCCGATTCAGTATCATGGTCCTCCTTTTCCTCGACTCCGGCGGTTCTTCGCTCCTGATTCCAGACGACATGCAGCACGGTACCGCACCTGACATGGAGAGCCGAAGCTGCGACAAAGAGAGCGGCGGATTCCATCTCGCTTGCGAGCACCCCCAGCCTTTTCCACGCTTCCCACTTATATAAAAGCTCCTCGCTCGTCGGCATGCGCTTCGGGGCATGCTGCCCGTAAAACGAGTCCTTGCACTGCACTACTCCGACATGCTTTTTACAGCCGAGTGATTCGGCGGCCGCAGCCAACTCCTTCAGAACATCGAAATCGGATACCGCCGGATACTCTATCGGGGCGTACTCCCTGCTAGTTCCGTCGTAACGCACGGCGGCGCTTGCGATCACTATGTCGCCCGCCGTCACATTATAGGCTATCCCTCCGCAGGTGCCGACCCTTATAAAGGTATGAGCGCCTACAGCTGTCAGTTCCTCAATTGCTATGGCTGCGGAGGGGCCCCCGATACCCGTAGATACGACAGATACCATCTCGCCGTCGAGGCAACCCGTATAGGTCGTAAATTCACGGTTCTGCGCGACCTTTCGCGGGTTATCGAAATGCGCAGCAATCTTCTCGCAGCGATCCGGATTCCCCGGGAGCAGCACATAGGAACCGACGTCCCCGCGCTGGCATGCTATATGGTATTGCAATTCTCTGTATCCCATTCAAATCACCTTTCGGAGCTTAATCAATAATTTACGCCTCTGATCTCAAAATATGCCCTGGGATGTGCGCAGACGGGGCAAGATTCCGGTGCCTCCGGGCCATAGTGTATATGCCCGCAGTTGCGGCATATCCATGCTGTCTGCGAGTCTCTCTTAAATACCTCTCCGCTTTCAAGATTGCTTCGGAGCTTAAGATAGCGCTCCTCATGGCTTTTCTCTATAAGCGCGACGCCCTCGAACTGCTTTGCTATGTCAAGGAAGCCCTCCTCGCGGGCGATCTCTGCGAAGCCCTTGTACATGCTCGTCCACTCTTCGTTTTCGCCCGCCGCCGCATCCTTAAGGTTTTCGGCCGTCGTGCCTATTCCGTTATGCAGTAGCTTAAACCAGAGCTTTGCATGCTCCTTTTCGTTTTCGGCCGTTTCAAGGAAAATCGCGGATATCTGCTCATAGCCTTCCTTTTTCGCCTGACTGGCGTAATAGGTATATTTATTTCTGGCCTGTGATTCGCCGGCAAAAGCGTACGCAAGATTTGCCTCTGTTTTGCTGCCTTTCAACTCTTTCATGTCTATTCCCTCCCTATTATGGACTTCGTATTAAAATTTTACTATATTACCTTATTTTTTTCAATTATTTTTAACGCTTAAATTGAAATAACAAATTGAACACTTTGCTAGAATAAATCACTCAATATTCAAAGCTGATAAATGCGATCAAGATGCTCATCAAATAGTTCCTCGGCCGTGCGATAACCCAGCCGTTTCCTTGGCATGGCGTTAATTT
>JAJUHS010000062.1 GCA_029267755.1 Clostridiales bacterium | reverse complement strand
TTGGTGGACCTGAAGAGACTCGAACTCTCGACCTCACGGATGCGAACCGTGCGCGCTACCAACTGCGCTACAAGCCCAAATATTATGCTGCTTTTTTACAGACAAGAAGTATTATAACACCAATTTTAAAAATGTAAAGAGTAAATTTCCGTTTTCTTTGCTATTGCCAAACAGAGTTAAGTGTAGTAGAATATGACGTGCCCTATATCTCGTTTGTTATGACGCGAGGCAGGGCCGCACTGGTCGGGGAGATAGCGGTGCCCTGTATCTGCAATCCGCTACAGCAGAGATGAGATCCCGTCCCCGGCTTTATGATGTGTTGTCTGACCTTCGCAAGTAGCGATGATGGAACGGTCTTGCGCAACGGAAACCTGTGAACCATGTCAGGCGGGGAACCGAGCAGCATTAAGCGGGACCTTTCGTGTGCCGCGAGGTTGCTGTTTTTGAGCCGGCTACGGAGGTAACGGACATATCGTAATTGTCAAAGGCGGGTGTGCGGTCCTGCCTTGCGCCATAGACAGCTCGTATGATTTATTTATTAACAGCGAACTGTAAAAGGGCGGAGGTGGATTAATCTTGTATCAGGCTTTATACAGAAAATGGAGACCGAAGTCTTTTGATGAGGTTGTCGGCCAGGATAGCGTGGTTGAAACGCTGAAACGTCAAGTCGTTTTGGACAAGCTTTCACACGCTTATCTTTTTACGGGCACAAGGGGCACAGGCAAGACTACCTGCGCAAAGATACTTGCGCGCGCCGTCAACTGCGAAAATCCCATAAACGGAAATCCATGCAACAAGTGCAGGTCGTGTGTCGGAATCGAAAACGGAGGCATTTTTGACGTTATAGAGATGGACGCTGCCTCGAATAATGGAATAAGCGATGTCAGAGCCCTGCGCGACGAGGCTATTTATTCGCCGGCCGCGGTAAGAAAAAGGGTGTATATAATAGACGAGGTTCACATGCTATCAAAGGACGCGTTCAACGCGTTGCTGAAGATCATGGAGGAGCCGCCCGAGCATCTTATATTTATACTTGCGACGACTGAGCTTCACAAGGTGCCGCCTACCGTACTTTCAAGGTGCCAGCGCTTCTCGTTCCGCCGCCTTCCGCCGTCAGTGATTGCGGAAAGGCTGAGCTTTATCGCATCCGAGGAGAGGCTCAAACTGACGGCCGAGGCGGCTGAGTTGCTCTCCCGCCTAGCGGACGGCTCAATGCGCGACGGAATCTCGCTTCTTGACCAGTGCTCTTCGGCGGAAGTTATAGGAGTCGAGCATGTTCTGGAGGCCATAGGCCTCGCAGGCAGGACCGAAACTGAAAAATTACTTAAAGCCACTCAAAGCGGCGATGCCGCATCGGCGTTGTCGATACTCGATAGGCTTTACAACGAGGGGAAGGATGTGGCGTCGGTTCTCGAGGAGTTGTGTACGCTGTTGAGGGATATACTGATTACCCAAATAGCCCCCTCCGGAGGGTGGAGTCTTCAAAGCGGAGGCTATGACGGCGCTGCGCTGAAAAAGCTGGCGTCTGAGCACTCCGCACCGAAGCTTATGAAGGCCATTGAGGTAATTCGGACCGCACTCTCGGATATCAACAGGGGGGGAGGCCGCAAGATAATTGCGGAGCTTTGCCTGATGCGTCTTTGCGGAATCGGGGATTCCGCCGGAAATATGACGGTTGACGAGCCGGCTCCAAAACGAACTGTTATATCCGAAAAGCAGGCACCGGCGCCGAAAGCCGAAGAACCGCGGCGTCAGCCCGAGCCCAAGCCCGAGCCTGAAGCAAAGGCGGCAGGGGAGATTAGGCAGACGCAGGATATTAAGTCCGCAATACGCGAAAAGTCTGGAGAAAGAAGCTGGCAGAGTATTCTGGATATTATTAAGGATAAAGTGGATACACCGGACTTCATTCAACTAAGCGACCCGATGCGCGTTGATGCCGAAATCGAGCCAGGCATTATTACGCTCAAGGCTAAGAGCCCGTTTGACTTCAATACGCTTCAGGGAAATAAAAAACTTTTGGAAACGGTCAAGTCAGTTGCTGAAAGCCTGCTCGGAAATCCTGTCAGAGTTTTAGTAACCGATTCTCAAAAATCGGCGGCGAAGAGCGAGGATAAGCTTGACGCTCTCAGCAGATTTGATAATATTATTACTTTTAAATAAAAACTTAAGTTCTTTTTAAAATCGAAAGGAATGGTTGTTAAATATGGCAAAAGGCGGATTCAAAGGCGGCGCTTACGGCGGTGGAATGAACATGAATATAATGAAGCAGGCGCAGAAGATGCAGCAGGATTTTCTGAAAATCCAGGCCGAAATGGAGGAAAAGGAATATTCGGCGACGGCGGGCGGCGGCGTCGTAACCGCCACGGTTAACGGAAAGAAGGAGCTTGTTTCCGTCAAGATCGAGCCCGGCGCGGTTGACACCGAGGACATCGAAATGCTCGAGGATCTTATCGTCGCGGCGGTCAACGAGGCGCTGCGCGAGGCGGAAAGTTCGATAAACCAGAGCATGTCTAAGATAACAGGAGGCTTGAATCTGCCGTTTTGACCTTGTCTGAAAAGAATCGAAGCACCTCGTGCTCCGGCACGAGGTGCTTTAACGATTTTAATAACCCGTAGACAAACAAAGGAAAACAAAATCAGGAGGCCTCATATGAACGATAGAATCAGACGCCGAAGACGCAGGCGTATTCGGCATACGATCAATATTATCGCCGTTGTATTTGTTATAATTGTGGCAGTCATAGCCGTGAGGGCTGTTTTGAAGCATGCAAAGGCAACCGATGTCAAACAATCCTCCCCCCCCACGGCTGCGGCAACACCGTCCCCGACTCCGTCTGACGAATACGCCAATTTTACGGCCGTTTTAAAGACTCAGAACGATATTTATAACGGAAAGCTTATCCTTGTAAACGGCAGCAATCCATATAAATCGGCTGATCCGGAAAAAATGGTGGGCATATATGACAACAAAAAGAGCAGCTATAAGGTGTCGGATACCACTGATACGATGTCGAAGGACATTGTGGTTCCGCTGAATTCGATGCTCGACGCCTTCTATTCAAAAACGGGAAACGATGACGTGACAATACTGTGCGGATTCCGCAGCGTTGAGCTTCAGCAGAAGCTGTTTACCCAGGAGGTAGCCGAAAAAGGGGAAACAGAGGCTGTTCACTGGGTCGCACGCCCCGGTACGAGCGAGCACCATACCGGACTTGCGGTAGATTTCGGAGTCTATACCGACAGCGGCGAATACCATACTTATGATGGTACCGGCGACTTCGCCTGGATAAATCAAAACTGCTATAAATACGGTTTTATCGTTCGATATCAGACCGAAAAGAAAAGCATTACTGGCATATATAACGAGCCATGGCACTTCCGATATGTAGGCGTCCCACACGCCACGGAGATGACTAAGCTCGGCCTGTGCCTTGAGGAGTACATGGAGTATCTGCGTAAGTATACCTGTAAAAATCCGCTGGTCATAAACACCGACGACGGAAGCAAATATGAAACTTACTTCTGTCAGGGCCTTACGGTCTACGTTCCGAAAAGCGGCAGCTACGAGGTTTCCGGCAACAACTCCGACGGCTTTATAGTTACGGTCAAGATCTCATAAAACCATTTTATTTGTTAACCGACGCAAGGGCGAGTATTTTGTTTGGAAATGCTCGCCCTTTACGTTTTAAGCGGATTGACGGCGCATTATTTATCTCAAATTCTGGCAATAAGCTGTTGACAAATGAATATGAAGGATTTAAAATATCAATGCAAATGCGAATGAATTGCATTTTTAAATACATGACGGGGTGATCATGATGAAATTCAGAAAAATAGTAACGCTTATTTGCGTGGCGCTGGCTTTTTGCCTTGCGGTTACGGGATGCGGCGCTGGTGGGAGTTCTCAGAATCCTCAGGAATCGCCGAAGGCTAATTCCGCAACCTCGGCAAATTCGGGCAAAAAGGTTGTCGCTGTTACCATAGTTCCGGAGCAGACCTTTGTCAAAGCAGTCTGCGGAGATCTTGCGGAAGTCATTGTAATGGTGCCTCCCGGAAGCAGTCCTGAGACCTATGAGCCGACCCCTCAGGATATGAAGCGATTCGGTGACGCTTCGCTTTACTTTACAATAGGCGTTCCAGTCGAAAAAGCCAATATTCTTCCAAAGGCCGGCGGCGTTAAGGTCGTTTCGCTGCAAAGCGAGGTCGCTTCGGCGTATCCGGACAGAACATTTGAAGGAGGGGATAGAGATCCTCACATATGGCTTTCGCCCAAACGGGTAAAGGTGATGGTGAAAGCAATCGCAAAGAGCATGAGCGAGCTTGATCCCGCAAACGAAGCCGCTTTCAATAAAAACGCGGACGAGTATATGAAGCGGCTTGACGAGCTCGACAGCGAAATAAAATCTTCGCTTGCCGGAGTGAAAAGCAGGAAGTTCATTATATTCCATCCGGCGTTCGGATACTTTGCCGACGATTACGGCCTTACAATGTACGCGCTGGAGGAGGAAGGCAAGGAAGCAACGGTACGGCACTTGCAGGAGATGATCGATTTCGCGAAGAAAGAGAACATAAAGGTCGTATTCTATCAGGAGGAAATCGACAGCAGCCAATCCAAGGCATTTGCGGAGGAAATCGGCGGAAAGATGATGCAGCTTTCCCCTCTGGCTGCGGACTATATAAATAACCTGAAAGCGATGACTAAGCTCATGGCAGAGGTGATGCAATGAGTAATCCCGCCATTCAAATAGAAAACGTATCTGTTTATTACGGACAGACACCCGCAATTACGGGTATCTGTCTTGACGTCGGGGAAGGGGAGTATCTGGGCATAATCGGGCCCAACGGAGGAGGCAAGTCCACGCTGCTGAAGGCTGTCCTCGGACTTGTGCCGATATCCTCGGGCACTGTCCGAATTTACGGAAAAGAAGCGAAGGGCAGCAGAACAGTTCTGGGATACGTCCCACAGTTTTCAAATGTTGATAAAAATTTCCCGATTACTCTTAATGAGGTTGTCCTGACCGGCAGAATGAAGGCGGGGATTTCTCCGCTTTTCAGATTTTCTAAAAGCGACAGGGAGGCGGTGAGCAAGATACTCGAGAAAATCGGGATAGCGCACCTTGCTTCCCGCCAGATTTCCGAACTTTCGGGTGGTGAATTCCAGAAGATGCTGATTGCCCGAGCTCTCGCCATGAAACCGAAGGTTCTGCTGCTGGACGAGCCCACCGCGAGCGTGGATGCAAGTTCGCAGGAACAGATTTACCGGTTGCTTGACGAGCTTAATAAGAATATGACCATAATACTCGTTACGCACGACCTTCTGGCGGTTTCTTCGCAGGTTAAGCGCCTTGCCTGCCTTAACGGAAAGCTCGTTTACCACGGAGAGCCGGAGCTTTCGGAGCATGTCGTCAACAGTCTGTACGGATGCCCCGTGGATCTGATAGCGCACGGAGTGCCGCACAGGGTTCTGAAGGAACACGGGGAGGAAAAGACCGAATGATACAGGCATTATTTAAATATCATTTCCTGCAGAACGCTCTCCTTGCCGCGGTTCTTTCGAGTATCGTATGCGGGATCATAGGTGTTATTATCGTTGAGAAAAAGCTTGTAATGATGAGCGGCGGCATAGCCCATACATCTTACGGAGGGGTGGGGCTCGGATACCTTTTGGGGTTTGAGCCGATTATCGGCGCTTTTTTGTTTTCCGTCTTAGCGGCTCTTGGTATAGGGTATATAAAGAGAAGGGGGGCGGCACGCTCGGATGTGATTATAGGCCTTTTGTGGTCGCTGGGGATGGCGCTCGGCATACTTTTCATCGCAATCATGCCGGGATATCCGCCGGACATGAGCTCCTATCTTTTCGGTAATATTTTATCCGTTACAAAAACTGATATCAAATTGATGATTTGCATGACTCTGCTCGTTGTAATCGCGATAACCTTGCTGTATAATAATTGGAAAGCATATCTGTTCGACGAGGAATTTGCGAACATACTGGGAATGAAAACGGCCTTTCTTGAATACCTGCTCCTGGTCCTCATAGCTATGAGTGTTGTGGCGCTTATTCGGGTGGTCGGGATCATACTCGTGCTCGCGCTGCTTACGGCTCCGGCCGCAGTTTCGGCGCTTTTGACATCAAGCCTTAAGCGAAGAATGATCTATTCGGTTTTGCTGGGCTGCGTTTTCTGCATAGCCGGACTCTGGATATCCTATGAGCTGAACATAGCGTCCGGCGCGGCTATTGTTATCCTGTCCGTCTTGTGCTATCTGACAGTATACTCGGTGCATTCGATACTCTCAAAATCAAAAAGAAAGAGAATCACAGCCGGTGCAAGCCGCTGATTGACTCAAATGGGGTATTATGAAAGATACTGGAATTAACGCAACCTTTAAGGGCTGCGGGCTTAAGAATACGAAAAGCCGTCTGGCCATACTTGATATTCTCGAGCGGAGCGTTCAGCCGGTATCGGCGGAACAAATCTTTCTTGAGCTTAAGGAAAAAAACATATCCGCAAACCTGTCCACCGTTTACAGGACGCTTGACAAACTGACCGAAAAGAAGCTCGTGACGAAGCTTCAGATCACGGGAGACAGCAGGGCGCTTTTTGAGTATAACCGTATGGTTCACAAGCATTATTTGATCTGTCTGGAGTGCAAAAAGATTACGGCTATCGAGAGCTGCCCGCTGGGGGATTATGTAAAGGCCCTCGCGCGGGAAACCGATTATTCAATCGCGGGGCACAGGCTGGACATTTACGGCTTCTGTCCCGATTGCCGGAAAAAGGATTGATCAGGAAATACAAATACAGAAAACCCATTCGCGGTTTGCGAATGGGTTTTCTGTATTTGAGATCCGGGAAAGGCTTCAATGATGAGAAACGGCATCGCGATAACGTTTCAGGAGGGTAATCATGGATTCCAACTCCGTTTCCGTATTGTCGCCGCCGAGGCCCACCCGAATTGTACTGTCGGCCATTTCGGCGGAAAGGCCGAAGTTCATCATCATCGACGGCCCCCTGGAATGGTTAGATTTGCAGGCCGCCGAGGTGGATACGCATATTCCGTTGTCGCTCAAATATCCTGCCGCCTCGGCGTTGTTCAGCCCAGGCAATGAAAAGCTTACAATATGCGGGGCGCCGTCCAAAGCGGAATTTATAAGCACATCGGGAAACACCTGCGGCAAACGAAGGATGACATATTCCTTGAGCTTCTGCATATGACTGAGGTCTTTATCAAGCCTTGACATGGTAATGCGGACCGCTTCTGCAAAACCGGCTATAAGAGGCATGGCCTCCGTGCCGGAGCGCATTCCTTTTTCCTGCCCCCCGCCGAAAACGCGGCGCTCTATATTTGTCCCCTGACGGATATACAGGGCGCCTATTCCTTTAGGCCCGTGTATTTTATGGCCGCTTATGCTGATAAGATCGGCGCCAAGGCTGTCGGCGGTAAACCGGATTTTTCCGAAAGCCTGAACAGCGTCGCAATGGAGCAGAGAGGATGGAGCGTGGGATTCGATTATTTTCTTAATATCACGCACCGGGAGAATTGTGCCGGTTTCGTTATTTACCAGCATTACCGAGGTCAGAAGGGTGCCGGGTGTTATAAATTCCTGCGCCTTGTCCATATCGAGATTACCGTTTCGGATTGGGATATAGTCAATATTCCAGCCGTTGCGGTGGAGATGACGAAGCGGCTTGTAAACTGCGGGATGTTCGACTGTGGTCGTGACAATGTGCCTCGGAGGATTTTCATTAATGTCGCACGCGCCGAGTATGGCCAGATTATCAGCCTCAGTTCCTCCCGATGTGAAATAGATTTCCTCAGGATTTGCTCCCAGAGCTTCGGCTACTGTACGCCGGGATGCTTCAAGAATATCTTTTGCATGCCGCCCGTAGCTGTGCAGCGAGGATGGATTGCCGAAGTTGTCAGTCAGCATACTGACAATTGCTTTTACAACCTCCGGATACGGCTGGGTAGTCGCGCAGTTATCAAGATATATAGGTTTCATGTTATGCCCCTTAGATATTATAAAAAATATAAAAAGTACTTAAAGGCTGACGCGACGCAATCCATGGGTATGCCGTTAGCGCATCTATCCGTGTCACCGGTTATGCATACGCATGGCAGAAGCTTTTCCTGTAAGCCTTTTATAGATATTATATATATACAAATTATTATTTACAACACATTGCATTAAAAAGCGCCGAAAACGGGCTGTTTTCGGCGCTTTTTAGCACTGTGGCATCCCCGGCGCGATTCGAACGCGCGACCTTTCGCTTAGGAGGCGAACGCTCTATCCTGCTGAGCTACGGAGACATATAAGGTTTTTACCATCTAAAGCGGCTGACGGCCGATCTCGAGCAAGGAACAAAAAGTAACGTAATTACCCGAGGCATGAACAACCGCATCGGCAATTGTATCGCAGACCTTGCGCATTGTCAAGCGCTAATTAACATAACAACGTAAAAAATAATTTATTTCTCTTGACATACATATTAAAAGCAATGTAAAATGGAAAAGAATATTTTGGGGGCAGGGGAGTCCCAATATAAGTGTTTATAAGATGTGTTATATGCTTAGCATGGAAAGCATTTCATATCACCAAAATTTATTATGAATGGAGGTGTGTATATCTGCTATGCCGATTAAACCAGGTAATATTATTATCGGAGTTATCGCCCTTGCGGTCCTTATTATAATTTCCTTTGTACTTGGCGTTTTATATAGGAAAAAAGTATCTGAGCGTGAAATTTCCAGCGCTGAAGAAGAAGCAAAGAGAATTATTAATGAATCGATCAAGAGTGCGGAGAGCAAGAAGCGTGAGGCTCTGTTAGAGGCAAAAGAGGAAATACACAAGAATCGTATAGAGTATGAGAGAGAGGTAAAAGAGAGACGTTCCGAATTGCAGAAGCAGGAGCGCCGTTTGCAGCAAAAAGAAGAAAATCTTGACCGAAAGACGGACATAATAGAAAAAAAGAGCGAGATTCTCAACCAGAAACTCAATGAAATTGAAGCGGCAAAGGAAGAAGTAAACCTTATAAAAAGAAGCCAGATTGAGATGCTCGAAAAAATTTCCGGCCTGACATCCGAGGAGGCAAAGGAATATCTTATAAAGAATATTGAATCCGAAGTGACTCATGAGGCTGCGATGAAAATCAAGGAAATAGAAGCGAGATATAAGGAAGAGGCTGATCAGAAGGCAAGAGAGTATATTTCTCTTGCGATACAGCGTTGCGCAGCAGACCATATTGCCGAAGCCGCAGTTTCCGTGGTTCCCCTGCCGAATGATGAGATGAAGGGCCGCGTAATAGGTCGCGAGGGAAGAAATATCCGCGCAATAGAAACTCTGACTGGCGTTGATCTTATTATTGACGATACTCCTGAGGCAATAACGCTTTCAAGCTTTGATCCGGTCCGCCGCGAAATAGCTAGGATTGCGCTTGAAAAGCTTATTATTGACGGGCGCATTCATCCTGCCAGAATTGAGGAAATGGTTGAGAAGGCAAAGAAGGAAGTTGAAGCTACCATCAAGGCCGAGGGTGAGCGCGCAACCTTTGAAACGGGCGTCAACGGCCTGCACCCAGATCTTATCAAAATACTTGGCCGCCAGAAGTATCGTACAAGCTATGGGCAAAACGTACTGAACCATTCCATGGAGGTTGCCCATGTTTCCGGCCTTCTTGCGGCGGAGCTGGGAGTTGATATTACTCTAGCTAAGCGCGCTGGGCTTCTCCACGATATAGGCAAATCTATCGACCACGAGGTAGAGGGCTCCCATGTCACCATAGGCGTTGACCTTGCTAGGAAGTACCATGAAAGCGAAGCGGTCATACATGCGATTCAGGCCCATCACGGCGACGTGGAGCCGCAGACCGTCATCGCGTGCATTGTACAGGCCGCTGATACCATATCGGCGGCACGTCCCGGAGCAAGGCGAGAGAATATCGAGAACTATATCAAGAGACTCGAAAAGCTTGAGGAGCTTACATGTTCGTTTAAGGGAGTATCCGGTGCGTATGCCATTCAGGCGGGCCGCGAGGTACGCATAATGGTTAAGCCCGAGGAGATTAACGAGGACGAAATGGTATTGCTCGCAAGGGATATAGCAAACAAAATCGAGAGCGAACTTGAGTATCCCGGCCAGATAAAGGTTCATCTCATTCGAGAAACCCGTGCGATTGAGTACGCGAAGTAAAAGTTGCATAAAAAGATATGAAACCTCAGTTGTCAGGTAAAACTGATAATTGTGGTTTCATTTTTGGCAAATGAAGAAACTGTTTTTGCATATGGAATTACTCAGAACCGATAAGCCGAAGAAATTGACAGAATAAATCTGCCAACCCTTCGGCTATTTAAATGATTAAATATAATTATAATATTTCTTAAACTTCCTATTAAAACTTAAATTTTTCAATTATGCTATTTAGCTGCTTGGCCTGAGAGGCCATTTCGACGCTTGAGGAAGAACTTTCCTCAGCGGTTGCGGTGTTGTTAAGCACGACCTGCGAAATCTGCTCGATGCCCGAGTTGAGCTGTTCTATGGCGTCTACCTGCTCTGTGGATTCAAGAGCTATCAGCTTGATGGATTCGACGGCCTCGTCGATTCCACTTACAATGCTGTTAAGGGTGTTCTGCATTTCCTCTCCGATTTCCGCACCGTCTTTCGATTTTTCAATGCTTGTGCCGACAAGCAGATTAGCCTGTTTGGCGGCTTCGGAGCTTTTTTCGGCAAGACGCTTGACTTCATCGGCAACTATGGCAAAGCCTTTGCCGTGTATTCCCGCGTGCGCCGCCTCGACGGCGGCGTTAAGGGCGAGAATATTGGTCTGGAACGCAATATCCTCGATAGCCCTTGTGATGGCCGAAATATTTTCGGAGGACGCGCTAATCTCCTCGAGAGCCGCAAAAAGACGCTGCATTTTTTCGCGGCCAAGCTCTGCTTCCTTCTGAACCTTCTCGGCGAAATCCTTTGAGAGCGAAGCGTTCTTTGAATTGTTTTTCGCCTTTTCCACAACGTGATTTGCGGTCGCAGAAATTTCTTCAATTGCGGCGGCCTGCTCGGTAGAACCCTGAGCAAGGGACTGGGAGCCTGCTGAAATCATATCGGAGCCTGTTAAGATTTTGCTTGAAACAACGCTGATGTTTTTTATAAGTCCGCCAAGCTCTTTTACAAGTCCGTCAACCAGAATGGCAATATCCTTATATTTGCCATTGTGAGAGGAGAAGTTGAGTTGAACCGTAAGATCGTTTCGCGACACCGCGTCACGCAGCAGCTCCATATCCGAAACCACCCT
>JAJUHS010000004.1 GCA_029267755.1 Clostridiales bacterium | reverse complement strand
CCGACCATCATTATTGCAGGAGCGATAACAAACGGAGGCATTGTCTTAAGCCATGCGCCCAGCGCGTTGGTAACTCCGAGCGGAGTTGCGAGTCCGCAGTACATGGCCATGCCCGTGATGGTCCAGATGACGTTCCAGTTTACGTTCTTTGAAAATACGTCGCCAAGCCTGCCTGCGCCAAAAATGCCGAGGATGACTATGCCGAAGGCGCAGGTTGTCGGAATAGTGAAGTTTGCCGCCATCCACTTCGTTATTTCAACGTCGGGCATAAATGTCTTTATAATCGAGGGTGCAAGAAGAAGGAGAACCATCAGGACGATTACCGCAAGCGTCAGCTTCTGCTTGGAGTTGAAGGGCTCGGGTTTTTTTATCTCGACCGTTTCTCCGCTGTAGCGGGTTTTCCAGCCTCTCAGAGCAATGAATGCTATCACAAATACCGTAGCAGCAAAAATAGTATAGTAGATGCCGATCTGCCAACTAATTGCTTCTACGCTGACGTCTTTAACAGACTGTGATATGAACCCCTGGTGCAAAGCGTTGCTTGATGTCCACGGCCAGAACGAACCCATAAAGGAGCCGCACCAGAGAGCAAAAGGAACAAGCAGGTAAGGAACGCCTGCCGGGACACAGATGCTCCATGCGAGAGGAGCCACAATGAAGGTGTTGGACGTACCGGCGCCGCTGCCGCCGACAATGGCTGCTACAAGCAGAACAGCAAGCGATACAGCCCACTTCGCGCCGCGCATTTTATAAATGATATTCTGTCCAAGTACATGCAGAGTGCCGTTTGCATCGGCAAAGCCGTAGAAGATTATCGGTATGCCGTAGCTCCAGAAAAGGTTTATGGGGAAGAGGTTAATGAAAGTCGTAGATGAGCCTTTTTCGAGCATCAGCCATGTGATAACGAATCCGAATGCTATGGCTATGAAGCCCGGGTTAATTCTGAACATCTGCCCAATTACGATTGCAAGAACAAACCCCGCGAAGAAGATAATTACGTTTGTCATTCGCTACTGTTTCCTCCTATTTTTACAATAAATGTATCTTACATAGACAAAATGCACCATATGTAAATCTATTAGGATAGTATCATGTCTATCATATTTTTTCAACACAATTTAACAAGCTTTTCATCTTAATATTGTTTAAAAGGCACAAAAAAATAGAAAAATCCCGAATTTACCACGTTTTTCAGGCTTTTGTTTTGTGCAATTTGCCAAGGCAAAGGATTTGACTTAAACTCAATTTTTTATGATAAATATACAAAAAAATGAGCGAGAAATTGTCCTTGCATGCTGTCAAAACAAAGCTTTCTGCTAAAAAGCAGCCGAACGAACCATAACGTCGGCTGCTTAACAGATAATTTACGCTATTTTGTCCGAAAAGTCTCGTTAATGCGCAAAGTATCGCGTATATTCTTTTGTGCAAATTGATAATTTTTTAAATTCATCGTTTTTGCCGTTTACCCCTTAACATTAGCAAATAGTTTTCCGGTTTTAAGCTCAGTAAGCACTTATGGGCAAAGATTCGTCATCTACTCCCTTTTCCACCGATCGTATAACCACATAGTAACTGTAATCCGGGCTGACCTCGACTCGAACCCTATCGCCGGTCCTGTGCCCCATCAGCGCTTTGCCAAGCGGCGATTCCTTGCTTATAAGGCCAATTAATGCGTTCTGGCGCAGCGTAGTGACAATCTGGATTTTCTGCGTTTCGCCATCCTCTTCAAAGTACACTTCGACCTTGTCAAACAGTCCGACAACTCCGGGTCCCGACTGCCCCGAGATCACTTTGGCGGTGCTTATCATTCTCTCCAGATACCGGATGCGGCTTTCGTTCCTGCTCTTTTCACGCTTTGCCGCCTTATATTCAAAGTTTTCGCTCAGATCTCCGAATTCTCTGGCCGTTTTTACGTCCTCCAGTATCTGTGGGCGCAGGACTTTGATCCTGTAATCTATTTCCTCCTGCATTTTTTTGATATCGACCTCGGTCAATTCATCGTACATTCCTTATCATTCCTTTCAACGCAAACGATATAACTCCTATAATCCCATAATCAATGTGAAGAGTTTTCACTAAATTTCGATTTTTGTAAGCGGGAATTCCCCTGTAACCGGATTCTTTTCGCCGTAATCAGCATATACGGCGAAAGGCTCCGAATACAAAATGGCGATCCCCCGTCTGGGTCCCGGCCCGAGCCTCCTTTTTATCCGTCCGAGAGCAGGATCCTCTACTCGAAGGGCTCGCGGCAGCTTCCCGGACGAATTTGTGGAGAGGTAGTCGCAAACCATCTTGTCTCTCAGAACCGCCCTTTCCACACCGGATTTTGAGCCGAAGTAATTAAAAACTTCCGCGATATAGTCATCCAAAGATATCCGAGCCGCTTTTTTGTCAAGGTGTTCGCCGAAGATGCCAAACAGCTCAAACGGCGTAAGGCCCGTACTTTCAAGCAGATAGGCAAGGGTTCTATGAAAGCGCCCGCTGTTATGGAGTCTTTCGAGGGCATCCTCCGCGCGGTGCAGATAAAGAAGCTCCTCTGACGAGATCCACGGCGTTTCAAGCACCTCATAGGGTGCGCTTTCACAAAAGCGTCCGGAATTTTCCCCCTGTTCCTTCTGCATTGGCGAACCGTAGAGCCGCTTCAGAAAACCGAGCTGAAGCATATCCGCGCCGAGAAAATACGCAGTATTGAAGCTATTTTCAAAGCTGCACATATCTTCAAACGGCAGGCCCGCGATAAGATCGATATGCACATGGACATTTCTCTTTTCCACAAGCCTTTTAATATTGCTTTTCAGACGTTCTAAGTCCGTCTTTCGGTTAACCGCGGCGAGCGTTTCTGCGTTAAAGCTCTGAATCCCGATCTCAAACTGCATCAGCCCGGGCGGGGCCGATTCAAGAATTATCAGCGTATCCTCGTCCAGAAGGTCACCGGCGATTTCAAAATGGAAGCAGACTCCATTTAGAATGAAGTCAAAGTTGTCTATGATAAATTGGAAAAGCTCTGCCGCCCTTCTGCGATTTGCGTTAAACGTACGATCCACCAGCTTTATGGTCCTCGCGCCGCTTTGCGCAAGCATCAGCATTTCCCGCTTTGCGCGGTCGATATCGAAATAACGCACCTTTCCATACCCCGAAAGGCAAAACGAACAGGAAAACGGGCAGCCTCGGCTTGTTTCAAGATAGGCTATTCTTCCCTTAAGCGCCGCAAAATACTTATCCGAATAAGGACTGGGAGGATCGGCCTCCGAAACAAAGGGTCGGGCCTCGAACACCCCGCCTCCGGTTCGGAAGCTCAGTCCCGGTATTCCGTCAACACTTTCTTCTCTGAGTATCGCGTTAAGCAGAAGTGCAAAAGGCTTCTCTCCCTCACCCGAAATAACGTAACGAACAAGCGGCTCCGCTTTAAGAATTTCCGCGGCGTTGTAGCTCACCTCGGGCCCGCCGAGGACTATTACCGCATCCGGAATTTCCTTTTCCAGAAGGCGGATAATTTGCCTTACCGCGTCGATGTTCCATATATAACAGGAAAATCCGACGACCCGAGGCCTCAGCTCCGATATCCTCTTCACCACGGCGCAGGGGTTCTCGTTTATTGTCCCCTCGACGACTTTGGCATAAACGCCCTTATCGCAGTACGCTTCCACTCCCGCCAGCAGACACCACGGAGCCAACGATGAATGTATATACTGCGAGTTCAGAGCGCATATGGCCGCGTCAAGCCTTTTTTCCATCCGTATTTCCCCTGTCTTTGTAAGCAAGCATACGTTTTTACTACATATTACTATATCAGATAATCCTGTAACTTTCAATTTACGCCTCCACTATCATAAATTCGTTTCCTTGATATTTCGGCATTCAGCGCGTTTCGTTTTCAACAATTAGCAGAAAGGCTCTGAGAAATCTCTCAAAGCCTTTCAATTAAGCGTTTTTTCTTTTTGCCTTCTAACCGCACTTGGAGTATCCGCACTGATGGCAAGTGATGCAGCCGCCCTCGTGCACTATTTGGGATCCGCATTCCGGGCAAAAGCGCATCTTTGCCGTCTCAAAAGTTACGCTTTCCGGCGTTTCCGCAGCCTGTGGCGCCAGCCCCGCCGATCTGCCGCCCTCGCGTATAACCTTTTCGGTTCGCTCCAGTACCTTCGCTATGGCGTCCGGGCACGAGAGAACCCCCAGCCCCTTTTGTCTGATTGTCGATGGACATCTTATGCCCTTAAGCTGCTTTATTACCTCTTCGACGCTAATCCCGCTTCTAAGAGCAATCGACGCAAGCCGCCCCACCGCTTCGGACTGTGACGGGCAACCCCCATGCTTGCCGGTGTTTGTAAAAACCTCGCAGATACCATGCTCGTCATAGTTTACGGTGACGTAAAGCTTGCCGCAGCCGATATGCAGCTGTTCGGTTACTCCGCTAAGGCTCGCCGCCCTTGGCCGCGGCCTTATGACAGCCGGCGCTTCCGCGCCGCTTCCGTAGCTTTCCGCGTTTTTTACCCTGTTTACCCGGCCGATGTTCAACACCTGCGAATCGCGGCTGCCGTCTCGGTAAATCGTAACGCCCTTGCAGCCAAGCTTCCATGCGAGAATATAGGCCCTTTCAACATCCTCGCGGGTTGCGCTGTTCGGAAAGTTCACGGTCTTTGAAACAGCATTGTCCGTGTGGCGCTGAAAAGCCGCCTGCATGCGTATATGCCACTCGGGACTGACGTCGTGCGCGGAAACGAACACCCTTTTCAGATCCTCCGGCAGTTCTTCAATATGGGCCAATGTCCCCTCAGCTATAATCCGACGCATCAGCTCCTCGGTGTAAAGGCCCCTGCGCTCGAGTTCCCTGCGCAGAATCGGATTCGTTTCGACAAGCTCGGTGTCATCCATTACATTGCGGATATACGCATAGGCGAATACCGGCTCGACGCCGCTAGAAACGCCCGCGATAATTGAAAGCGTTCCGGTGGGCGCTATGGTCGTGACGGTGCCGTTGCGGTACCTAGTTCCCGAAGCCAGCGTACTCTTCTCAAACAGCGGGAAGGTTCCGCGCTTCTCAGCGAGCTTTCGGCTCATCTCGTGTCCTCGGGCGTTTATGAAGCCCATAACTTCCTCCGCCGTCCTTACTCCTTCCTCGGAGTTATAGGGGATTCCGAGCATAAGCAGCATATCCGCGAACCCCATGACTCCGAGTCCCACCTTGCGTGTCGAGAGGGTCGTTTCCTCAATCTTCGGCAACGGGTAGAGATTTGCGTCGATTACGTTGTCCAGAAGGTGCACAGCGGTATCCACGATGCGGCCCAGAAGGTCATAATCGATAACGCTCCCGCCGTTCCCTTTCTTAACCACCGCCGTAAGGTTAATTGAGCCGAGATTGCAGGACTCGTAGGGCAGCAGCGGCTGCTCGCCGCAGGGGTTTGTGGACTCTATCTCCCCTTTGGACGGCACTATATTGTCGCGGTTCAGACGGTCAAGAAAAATTATTCCGGGCTCGCCGTTTCGCCAGGCGGCATCCACGATCTTTTTGAAAACCTCGGCCGCATTAAGCTGCCCCGCAACCTTGCCGCTGTGCGGATCAATAAGATCGTAATTCTCTCCCGACGCCGCCGCCTGCATAAACCTTTCAGTCAGGGCAACAGATATATTGAAGTTGGTCAAATCTCCGCCTTCCGACTTGCAATCTATGAACTCCAGAATATCGGGGTGGTCGACGCGCAGAATGCCCATGTTGGCGCCCCGCCTTGTGCCCCCTTGCTTGACCGCCTCGGTTGCCGCGTTAAAAACCTTCATAAAGCTGATCGGGCCGGAGGCGACTCCTCCGGTGGTGCGCACCACGCTTCCCTTTGGGCGCAGGCGCGAAAAAGAAAACCCCGTGCCGCCGCCCGACTTGTGGATCAGCGCAGCGTTCTTAATAGTGTCGAAAATGCTGTCCATAGAGTCTTCCACAGGCAAAACAAAGCAGGCGGAAAGCAGCCCCAGCTCCTTGCCGGCGTTCATGAGCGTGGGCGAGTTCGGCAGAAATCGAAGGCTTGTCATAAGCTCATAGAACTCCTCCTCAACCGCCGCGACATCCGCATTATGATCGTATCTTTTATCAGGCTCGGCCAGCGCCGAGGCCACCCGCCTAAACAGCCCCTCGACGCTCTCCGTCGGTTTTCCGTCAATATCCCGCGTCAGATAGCGCTTTTCAAGTACGACGCGGGCGTTTTCTCCGATCTGCATTTCGGTTACCTCCATTTATATATGTAAGTGAGTACTATATATTGTAATATCATCAGCAGTGGGAGTCAATATATTGAATTATTATTTTTGATGGCCGGCGGTAAATCGAAATTCCGCGGAAATGCTTCAACCCTCAGGATGAAACAAAAAATTCATTGTTACCACCCCCTTTGGAAATAAAAAAACGCCGGAGGACACATAATCCTCCGGTGTTTTTTTGAACAGATTAACACACAATTTCTAAATCGCTTTATCAAATATGATCCTCAGGGAGAGGTCATAATGAACTTATTAAACGAAGCGCCGCTATAAAAATAAAAATGACTTTCATACAAATGAAAGCCACGACTACCATACGGTTAATTCAACCGCATACAGTACACTACCAAACCTCGTGGCGTTTCGTACTCGGACATAGGGCAAGTCTTCTGGCTCAAGCATCATCATCCGCTCCTGTCTTCCCGAATAATCAGTGACCATAATGAAGCGGACTCCTCTTTTACAGCGACGGGCTCGCACAGGTCTTTCACCTGTTTCCTTTTTAAGGCCGCAAATCGGCCACCCAAAGTCCTATTTAATTGTTATGCAGATAATAACATAGAAAGCGGCCGTTGTCAAGGAAAACCGATGGTGGAATACGCCGAATATTTTCATAGCCAAGCGAAAAAATATGAAATACTTGACATGCTAAGTGTAATAATGTATTATCTGTATTAGTATTATTAATACAGATTCAGATGCAGGTGGTGATATATTGATTAATCTTAATTACAGGGATTCTCGTCCTATATACGCTCAGATAAAGGACGGTTTGAGGAAGCTTATAGTTACGGGGGCTCTGTCGCCCGGAGAAAAGCTGCCGTCCGTTCGCGAGCTCGCGTCGGAGCTCTCAATCAACCCTAATACGATACAGAGAGCATACAGGGAGCTGGAAGCCGAGGGCTATATTAACACCGCCGCCGGCAAGGGCTCCTTTGCCGCCGGGATTTCGGAGCTGCCGGCCGAAAAACGCACCCGGGCTTTGAAGGCCTTTGACGAGGCAGCTACGGAGCTTATTTATCTCGGCTGCGGCGCAGGCGAACTTAAAGAACGGCTTGATAAGCTGTATTCGGAAACGGAGGTAAAAAGGAAATGATTGAAGTCAAAAATGTCGTAAAGCGTTTCGGCGACTTTAAAGCTCTTGACGGTCTGAGCCTGAACGTGGAAAAAGGCTCGGTTTACGGTTTGGTAGGACCAAACGGGGCCGGGAAGTCCACCATTATTCGCCATCTCTCGGGAATTTACCGTCAAGATTCCGGCGAGGTCTTGATCGCCGGCTCCCCTGTTTACGAAAACCCGGAAATAAAGCAGCGCATTGCCTGTATTCCCGACGACCTGTTCTTCTTTCTGCAGGCGTCCTCGCGGGATATGATGAAGTTTTACAAAAGTGTATATCCGAACTTTGACGCTCACCGCTATGAAAAGCTGGGAAAAATATTCGAATTCGACGACAAACGACTGATGCGTCAGCTCTCCAAGGGTATGCAGAAGCAGTCTGCGTTCAGAATCGCCGTAAGCATGCGCCCAGATGTTCTGATTCTCGACGAACCAGTGGACGGGCTTGATCCCGTAATGCGGCGCCAGATCTGGAGCATCGTCATGAACGACGTTTCAGAGAATGGTACCACGGTTCTCGTATCCTCGCATAACCTGCGCGAGCTTGAGGACGTCTGCGACCATGTAGGCATCATGCACAAGGGAAAGCTTCTTCTTCAGCGCTCGCTTTCAGAGCTTCAGGACAACATTTCCAAGATTCAGCTGGTACTTCAGGATGGGCATTTGCTTCCGGAGGGCTTCGGCGAACTCCACAGATCCGCCTCAGGGCGTGTTTTAACTCTCATTATGCGAGGGGCGGCGGAGGAAATAGGCGCTAAAATAAAGGCGCTGAATCCCGTGTTTTTCGATATGGTACCCCTGACTCTCGAGGAGATTTTTATTTACGAACTGGGAGGTGTGGACTATGCGCTCCGTGACATCCTGCTTTAATAAAGCCATATTTTTAAACAACATCAAGCGTTTTTGGCCGCTGTGGACTATTTACAATATCATCTGGGTAATCAGCCTGCCGATTTCCCTGCCGGGAATTATAACAAGGTATATGAACTCCGCTTCCGTCGGCAGATATATTCTGCAATTGGGCGTGGTTGAGGGAACCATACTCTCTTTTGCCTTTTGCTTGCTGTCCGCATGGACGCTTTTTTCCTACTTATATACGGCGAGGAGCGCCGGCGCCTTCCACGCACTTCCGATCCGCCGCGAGGGGCTGTTTTTGTCGAGCTTCATATCCGGCCTTACATGGCTGCTTTTGTCGAACGTCTTTATTTTTATCCTATCGGTTTTGTCGGAGCTTCTGTTCGGCTCGCTCCAGATCGGGTATCTTTTGCAGTGGCTCGCAATCGTATCGCTCCAGTGCGTTTTCTTCTTCGGCTTCGGTACGTTCTGCGCCATGCTTACGGGACAGGGCTTCGGACTTGTAGCCATTTATGGTGTTTTGAATTTCGCAGTAGTAATCATTGAAGCTATAACCAGATATTGCGTTTCACTTTTCTGCTACGGCATCTCCTCAGTAAATTCCCCGACCCTTTCGGTTCTATCTCCTGCATATTGGCTGATCGCTAAGGCAAGAGTTGAAGGCAATACCTTGGTGTCAATGGATTGGTATAGCTTCAGCGGCTGGACGACCTTAATCATATACTGCTTTGCTGGCTTGATTTTTGCTGCGGCAGCAATCCTCATATATAAGCGCCGCAAAAGTGAAAACGCTTCGGAATTTATTGCCGTCAGCATTCTTAGGCCTGTTTTCAAATACTTCTTTGCCTTTATCGGTTCATTGGTGCTGGGCTCGCTGTTCTATTCAATTATTTTTCAGATATCAAGCTATGAGCAGACCGGCTCCGCAATTCCCATGCTTTCCTGCATGATCATCGGCGGCTTCCTCGGATATTACATTACAGCGATGCTGCTAAGCAAATCCTTCCGCGTGTTCAAAAGGACGACGACTGGCTTTGTTATCTATACTGTTGCGCTTATCGTCTTTGTTATGTCCTTCGAATTTGACCTGTTCGGCATCGAGCGCTACGCTCCCAACCCGGGCTCCGTAGCTTCTGTGAATATCAATACTAACGGCGACAGCCTAATCTACGACGAGGAGGCCGTTATTCAAAGAATAACCGAAGCGCAAAAAAGCTTGATTGCAAATAAAGGTTCTCACGAAAGCTTTTTAAGGCAAGGCCGATTACCCTTCTTCGCGCCAGATACAAGCTTTCCAAATGTGGTAAGTCTCCATATCAGCTATATGCTGAAAAACGGAAAAACAGTAAATCGCCGCTACACGCTTTTTACAGCCTCGGAGCATGACAGCAAAAATATTGCCGAGTTTGAAGCTGCCCTCAACTCTCCCTCCGCCATATCGGATAGCATGAGTGACGTCCTCGCCGTTTCGCCCGATTCCGTCATCACAATTGAACTGCACTACGTTGACAAGAGCGGAAACAGCAGAGACGATATTCTTGTAAAAAACAGCGCCAGGGACTTCCTCGCAAACTGCCTGCAGGCTGATATCCGAAACGGAAAACTAGGCATTGTAAGCCTTACGGACGTTTACAAGCGGAAGTTTGAATTTGTTATTTCCATTCGAGCCAATGCCCCCAACGGATATGGTGATGAAATCGGGCTTAACGTTTTTTCGGGAAAGGAAGCCGAAAAAACACTGGCTTATCTTAAATCGATGGGAATCGAACCCATATTCAGCGAAGATGAGCTAAAAACCGCACCCACATATAAAGAGTGAAAAACTTTTGAGGGGCTGCCGTACAGACAGCCCCTCACATTTTACATTTTATTCACTATTGACTATATACAATAATTTAATATATCATTGTAAGCTAAAGAGAGCGTCAAATCTCAACAAGAGGTGTTTATATGTCTAAAAAAGTACTTATCGTCGAGGACGAGGCTAATATTGCCGAACTTTTGCGCCTTTACCTTGAAAAGGACGGCTTTGAAACGGCTGTCGCGCCCGACGGCGGAGCCGGGGTTTCCATGGCACAGAGCTTTGAGCCCGACCTCATATTCCTTGATATCATGCTGCCTGTTATGGACGGCTGGGCGGTCTGCCGCGAGATCCGGAAAACATCCGACGTACCGATAATTATGCTGACGGCGAGAGGAGAAACGTCCGACAAGATTTCCGGGCTCGAGATGGGCGCCGACGACTACATAACAAAACCCTTTGAAATCAAAGAGCTTATGGCGCGAGTCCATGCGGTGCTGCGCAGATATGAGCCGGATGAGGCTACGAAGGAGAAGAAGCTCTCTTTTGACAAGCTGATAATCAATATGGATTCCTATGAACTTATCGTAGACGGCAGGAAAATCGACACGCCTCCGAAGGAGCTGGAGCTTCTCTTCCACCTCGCTTCTTCCCCGAACAGGGTATACACAAGGAATCAGCTGCTCGACGAGGTGTGGGGCTTTGACTACTTTGGCGATTCCCGAACCGTGGATGTGCATGTCAAGCGCCTGCGCGAAAAGCTTGAAAACGTAAGCGACCAATGGTCTCTTACCACCGTCTGGGGAGTCGGATATAAGTTTGAGCTGACTCAGTAACTAATGTGCACTTGATTTGATGATATTTTAAAGAATATCATCAAATTCACATTAATTTGATATGAGGGGGCATCCCCAAAATGAAAAGCATATACCTTCGAAACTTTACGATAACGGTCGGGACGGTGCTCCTTTGCTTTCTCATACTTGGAACTGCGTTCATGTCTGTAAGCTACAGTTTTATTGTTCAGGACAAAAAGCAGTCCCTCCGTATCACCTCGGAAGTCATTGAAAGCGCAATTACGGCTAAGCTCACCGAATCGAACCTTGACGACTGGGATCTTCGGATGACGATATCGGCTATCGCCGCAGCCTCGCATGTGGATATATCGCTCTGCAACAGATACGGAACGGTAATATCCAGTTCCGGCCCCTACGATTCCGTTCAAAACATCGGCGTAACGCTTCCTCGTTCTCTTTTGGCCGCAGCAGGATCGGAAGGAACCGTTGCCTCCTCGGGCGATCTGAGCGGATTTTACAAGACGCCCAGATACTATTTGTTTTCGGGCTTCAACAATCCGCAGACGAATGAGCTTGCAGGCTATGTGCTCGTTTCGATTGAATCCTCTTCCATGATGCAGATCTGGCGCTCTTTTGTCGTGATATTCTTCTTTGCATCCTGCTTTGTACTCATCCTAACGCTTGTTCTTTCTCTGGTTACGACCGGAAAGCAGGTCGCGCCGCTCAAGGAGATGGCCTCCGCATCAAAGCACTTTGCGAGAGGGGACTTCTCCGTCCGCGTCAAGCAAACGAACCGAAAGGATGAAATAGGGGAACTTGCGGCCGCTTTCAACTCCATGGCGGATTCGCTCGAAAAATCCGACAAACTGCGAAGCGAGTTTATCGCAAACATTTCCCATGAGCTTAAAACGCCTATGACGACTATTACTGGTTTTGCCGACGGAATTCTGGACGGCACGATTCCGCCGGAAAAGCAGTCCACTTATCTGGCAATAATCTCGTCCGAAACCCGCCGCTTATCAAGGCTGGTGCGTAAAATGCTCGAGCTTTCGCGTCTTAAAGCCATGAATCCCTCTGTTGTCACGAAAAACTCTTTTGATATAGGTGAACTGCTGCGCCACACTATCCTTGGACTTGAGAGCAAAGCAAAGGCAAGAAATCTGGATGTCGAAATTCTCATTCCCGAAGAAAGGGTAATGGTAACAGGCGATCCCGACTCCATAACTCAGGTAATATACAATCTGCTTGACAACGCAATAAAATTTTCAATCACAGGCTCAAACATAGTAATCAGTCTATGGAAAAAAAACGATAAAGCTTATGTATCAGTAAAAAATCACGGGGAAACTATAGCACCGTCCGAGCTTCCGCTTATTTTCGACCGTTTCCACAAGACCGACCGCAGCCGCGGGCTTGACAAGGAAGGAGTCGGCCTCGGGCTGTATATTGTCAAAACTATAATAGATAATCACAACGAAACCATTTATGTAACGAGCGCAGACGGCGTAACGGAGTTCGTTTTTACTCTCGCTCTCAAATCTTAGCCGTGTTTACAATCTTTTCACATCATATTCATATTTGCTACATAATCGTCTAATATAATGCAATCAGTCTTAGGGGGAGACACAATGTTGGAAGATAAAAACAAGCCCGGTTCCGACCAGACCGGTGCAGAAAAAGAAGGTCGTAGGGATATACCCCCATTAAATTCTTCCGGCAGAAGCGACTCCTTCGGATATTCGGCGTATACCTCTCCCGCCGAACGCGACTATTCTCCTTTTTCACCCCAATCCCTCTTTTCTTCGCCGCCGGTTCCGGAAAACAAAGAGCCGCCAAAAAAGCGGAAGGTTGGTATAGCCAGATTTATCACAATCGGAATCGTAGCTTTTGCGCTTGTAGTTGTTTCCATACTGGTCACAAACCTTTTTACGCATTATGACTTCGAGCTTTCTTCAGGAAACGGCGTAATTAAGTTCTCGCTTATCCCGCGTGAACACAAGGGTTCTTCTCCCTCCGCTCCTATAACAACCGAACCTGCTCAGACGGACACTATGCCTACTCCCAACACCACTCCTTCCGGCGAGGCACCCTTAAATGTAGAATGGGACGGTACGGTGCTTAACATAGGCGGGTATTATTCCTCGGGCGGCGCTTTAAGTTACAATCAAATCTATAAGAAGTGCGCCCCGTCAGTTGTTTCCGTATACTCGGAGCTCGTCGGGGGGAATTCTTCCGGAACAGGCATTATAATATCCGAAAGCGGATATATTATCACAAATCAGCATGTTATTAGCGGAGCCAAGAATATTACGATTACCCTTGAAAGCGGCAAAAAGCATCTCGCAGCCATTGTGGGCGAGGATGACCAGACCGATATCGCGGTACTGAAAATAAACGCCCAGGGACTTACAGCCGCAGAATTCGCTGATTCCCAGAATGTGGAGGTCGGAGATCCTGTTGTTGTGATAGGGAATCCCCTCAATCAAACGCTTACAATGACCAACGGCATCATCTCCGCGGTCAACCGGAACGTCAGCTTCAACGGAATTACGATGACGCTCATGCAGACCAACGCGGCGCTTAACAGCGGAAACTCCGGCGGTCCCTTAATAAACATCTACGGTCAGGTCATCGGAATAACAAACATGAAAATGACCTCGTCATATTCCTCCGTTGAAGGCATAGGCTTTGCAATACCGGTTTCCACTGTAAAGCCTGTCGCAGACGAAATCCTGAGAAACGGCTATGTATCCGGAAGGCCCTCGCTCGGAGTGCGGGTTGCCGACATCTCGGTTTCCGCTTCGATATATTACAGGCTTCCAAGCGGCGTTTATGTAAACAGTGTTTACTCGGTTTCGGACGCCTACAAAAAGGGCATCCAGTACGGAGATATCATCTGTTCGATCAACGATATTCCGATTCCTTCGGTTTACGAGTATAACAGCGTCCTGAATAAGTTCAAGGTCGGAGAAACCGTCAAGCTGGCGGTATACAGAGGCGGAACTTATCTGAACGTCGACGTTATCCTGATGGATAAGGCAAAACTTAATTGATTCCACGAGCATTATGCTCTCCTCTATAGTACGAACGTACAAAAAAACTCCTCTCTTTTACTGCACAACACCCCGTCCGAAAGGACGGGGTGTTGTGTTTATCGGGTTGTATGTCAACAGCTTGGGTAAAGCCTTATTTTAGTACCGTTAAAACAAACCACCCTTCCGAAATCAGCGCATCGCAGGTTTCGAAAAGGTGGTTAGCATACCCGTTATGACACGGTTTACTGCACCTTAATCGCTATGCCTAGCTCGTCGAGCTGCTTTAAATCAACCTTGTCGGGACAGTTTGTCATCGGCTCTGAAGCGTTCTGAAGCTTGGGGAAAGCAATAACGTCCCTGAGGCTTTCGGCGGAGAGCATCTGCATTACTATTCTGTCAAGCCCAAGGCCCATGCCGCCGTGGGGGGGAGCCCCGTATTTAAAGGCGTCCAGCAGATATCCGAACTTTCTGTGCGCTTCTTCCTCCGAAAGTCCCAAAAGTCTGAATATTCTGTCCTGGAGCTCGGGATCCGTTATCCGGATGGAACCGCTTGAAAGCTCGATCCCGTTGAGGACGAGGTCATAGGCCTTCGCTCTGACCCTGGCTTTATCTGTTTCAAGGTATTGCAGGCACTCGTCCATAGGCGCCGTAAAAGGATGATGCATGGCGACGAATTCTTGAAGCTCCTCGTCCCAGTCAAAGAAGGGGAATTCGACTATCCAGAGAAAGTTGAATCTTCCGCCCGGTATAATGTCAAGCTTTTTGGCAACTGTAAGACGAAGCGCGCCGAGCTGTGACAAAACAGCGGAGTTTTTGGTGTCAGCAATAATCAGTATGACATCGCCTGTTTCCGCTCCCGCTCGCTTAATCACCCCGGACATTTCGTCCTCGGTCATAAACTTTGAGAAGGATGATGTGGTTCCCTCCTGCGTAAGGCGAACCCACGCTATTCCCTTGCCGCCTATTCCGCGGATGTATTCCGTAAGCTTGTCTATTTCCTTGCGTGTCAGAACGGAAGCTCCGTTCTTCGCACAGATACCGCGTACGCTCCCCCCTCCGCTTACTGCGGAGGAAAACACGCTGAAGCCGCACTTTGAAGCTATATCGGAAACGTCGAATATTTCCATGCCAAACCGAGTGTCGGGCTTGTCCGAGCCGTATCGGTTCATCGCCTCCGCATATGTCATGCGCGGCAGTGGCAGCGGGATATCAACGTCCAGAACCTCTTTAAACAGGCGCGAAATATAGCCCTCGCCAATGGAAAGTACGTCCTCGATGTCCACGAAGGACATTTCAATGTCTATCTGCGTGAACTCGGGCTGTCTGTCCGCGCGAAGATCCTCATCGCGGAAGCACCTTGCAATCTGCATATAGCGGTCAAAGCCCGCAACCATTGAAAGCTGCTTGTAAAGCTGCGGCGATTGCGGCAGGGCGTAAAAGCTCCCCTTGTGTATGCGGCTCGGAACGATAAAATCGCGCGCACCCTCCGGGGTAGACTTGATAAGGATAGGCGTTTCTATTTCTACAAAACCGTTTTCGTCAAAGTAGTCTCTTGTTACCTTGGCGACCTTGTGGCGGAACAGAATATTCCTCTGCAGGGAAGGCCGGCGGAGATCGAGGTAGCGGTATTTCAGGCGAAGCGCCTCGCCGGCGTTGCAGTTGTCGATTATCTCAAAGGGTGGAGTCTCGGATTGGGAGATTATGCGAAGCTCGGTAACCTCCAGTTCAATGTCGCCCGTCGGAAGCTCCGGATTCTTTGAGGAACGCTCGCGAACAACGCCGGTGGCCGCCAAAACATATTCGGATCGGACGGAAAAAGCCTTGTCGAAAACATCCCTCGCCGTGCCGTCGTCAAAAGCGAGCTGCAAAATACCGGTTCGGTCGCGCAGATCTATAAAAATAAGGCTGCCGAGGTCGCGGCGGCGCTGTACCCAGCCGCAGACGGAAACGGTTTTGCCCACATCCGTCATCCTTATCTCACCGCAGTAATTCGTACGTTTAAAACCAACAAGAGTATCCATATTTTTTCCCCTACTCACATAATCGCTTTTTTGATATCCTCGGCCGTCAGCAGACACTCGAACTGGCCGCCGGTAGACATATCCTTGATTTTTGCTTTCCCCTCGCCAAGCTCGTTGTCGCCTATTACCATGCTGTACGAGGCTCCAAGCCTGTCCGCATACTTCATCTGTGCCTTAAGACCGCGCCCGGCGGTATCTCGCTCCGCCTGAACCCCCATTCTGCGAAGGTCGTGCACAAGCTTTTGAACTGGCATATCTGCCTTCTCGCCGAGGGCAGCGATAAAAATACTGCAACGCCCCGGCTCGGGAATTATTATTCCCTGCGCATCCATTATCATCATCAGCCTTTCAAGTCCGGAAGCGAAGCCCAGGCCCGGGGTCGGCTGCCCGCCGAGGGTTTCAACAAGTCCGTCGTATCTTCCGCCGCCGCAGACCGTGCTCTGTGCGCCGAGATCGGAGGAAACAAACTCGAACACCGTTTTGGTGTAGTAATCAAGTCCGCGGACTATTTGGGGATCTATGCTGTACTTTATGTCCATCGCGTCCAGCATTGCCTTTGTGTTCTCAAAGTGCTCCCTGCACTCATCACAGAGAAAATCAAGAACTACGGGGCTGTCAGCAGCAATCTTTTTGCAGACTGGGCTCTTGCAATCCAATATCCTCATGGGGTTCTTCTCCATGCGTCCTAGGCAGGTGCCGCAAAGCTCAGACTTTCTGGAATCGAAATAAGACTTAAGCGCGGCATGGTAGTTCGGGCGGCATTTCGGGCAGCCTATCGAGTTGATGTTAAGCCGAATATTTTTTATTCCAAGTCTTTCGAGTATCACAGTGTAAATTCCAATTACCTCCGCGTCTGCGGACGGGCAGGGCGAGCCGAGGTATTCGACGCCGAACTGATGAAATTCGCGGTAGCGCCCGGCCTGCGGCTGCTCGCCGCGGAAGTTGGGCACAATATAATAGCACTTTACTGGCAGGCCCGCGCCGTAAAGGGAATTTTCAAGAAAGCTGCGGACAACCGAGGCCGTACCCTCGGGCCGCAGGGTGATTGAGCGCCCTCCGCGGTCGGTGAACGTAAACATTTCCTTCTGAACGACGTCGGTGGTATCTCCGACACCACGGACAAAGAGCTCCGTATATTCGAAGGCCGGGAACCGTATCTCGCGGTATCCGAAGTCCTCGGCGGTTTTCCTCAAAATGCTTTCGATATAATGCCAGCGATAACTCTCGCCCGGCAAAACATCATTTGTCCCCTTTGGTTTCATAATCAAATCTGGCAAACAAAACAGTCCTTCCCGGATATAAATTGTAAGGGGGCGAATAAGGCCGCCCCCAGCAACATCAGGTAAAACGCCGGCTTAACCGGAAATTAATCCGCCCATAAGCCGACAGCTGCCCCCAGCTTATTTTTTGGGATTGACTATATCGCGCCAATCCAGATCCCCGCGCTGCAAGCCGCGTATAAGCACTTCCGCGGTTGCAACGTTCGATGCGAACGGTACGTTATACTGGTCGCAGAGCCTTGCAAGCTCGTTTACCGAGTTGGGCGAGTCGGTGGTCTGGCTGTCCCAGAAGAACAGCACAAGATCGATCTCATTGTACGCAATTCGCGCCCCTATCTGCTGGTTGCCGCCCTGATTGCAAGACAGGTACAGAGTAATAGGCAGTCCCGTTGCTTCGGCGACAAGCCTCCCCGTAGTATTGGTGGCACAGATATTATGCCCCGCCAAAATACCGCAATAGGCGATGCAGAACTGAACCATTAACTCCTTCTTGTTGTCATGCGCTAAAAGTGCAATGTTCACTGTGACTCCGCCTTTCTAAATTATAGGTTTCATATCGCCTGCGGGTATACGTTCACCCAGAAGGCGGTTAGCAATGCGTTCGAAGGCCGCCGCCGCCCCTCCGGATCTGTATTTTATTAAAAGCGAGCCCTGATTCGCCGATAAAATTACTGAACGATCCTCCGGCACAAGCCCTATGAGTCTTGCGCCTACCGCATCAATAATATCGTCAATGTTCTGCCCCATCCTTTTAAATAGGCGGGGGCGTATCCTGTTAACAATCAATGAAATGTCTGTTATCCCGAAGCCCCTGAGCTCCATAACCACGCGCTGCACATCACGGCAGCTTGAAGCGTCGTTCGTCGTAACTACTATCGCCGAGTCGGCGAATTCAGAAGCCAGCCTGAACCCGCTGCCGATTCCAGCGGGCGAATCAATAATGCAGTAATCATACTTCAGCCTCGCCTCGGCGAGAAGGTCCTTCATCTTTTCATTGTCTATATCAGAGAACGACATCAGGGACGGAGCCGAAAGAAAGTAGAGCGACGGTATCTGCGGATGCGGAACTGCGGCTTCCGCAAGCCCCGAACGTCCCTCCAAAACATCACCGAAGTCTGAAAGGGCCATTTCGGAGAGTCCGAGACTCAAATCAAGGTTTTTCAGGCCTACGTCCGCGTCAATGCATAAAACCCTGTTTTTTTTCGCAGCCAGAGCCGAAGCCAAAGCGGCCGCCGTTGTGGTTTTGCCAGTCCCGCCCTTACCGGAGGCAATGACTATGACCTTACCCATAATTCCTCCAAAAAAGTTATTCAGCTCCAACGGCTATTGATTAATTATATATAATCCCCTTTGCTTTTTCAATATCTTTTTTAATTGACAAGCCGGTTTTCTCCCACTACCGTCATGCTGCCGGATTTGCTTGAAAAGTAGTACTCAAGAACCTGTTTGGCAATGGTGGCGATCGCATTTCCCGAACCGCCCTTTTCGACAACGACGGCCAATGCGATCTCGGGATTCTCATAGGGCGCGTAGCAGATGAAAATCGCGTTGTTGGCAAGGTCTTCGCCAAGCTGTGCCGTACCTGTCTTTGCCGCCACCTGAACCTTAAAGTCCTTGAAAACCGCCGCGGGCGTACCCTGTGTGGTAACGTAAAGCATACCGAGCTGAGCTGCCTTAAAATACTGCTCGTCTGCGTCCACCGTGCTCAGTATCTCCCTGTCGGCGCTGTAAATCGTGGACGAAAAATCATAGCTCTTTACAGCCTTCATAAAATGGGCTTTGTATCTCGTTCCTCCGTTAGCTATCGTGGCCGCGTAAGAGGCAAGCTGCATAGGTGTAAAAAGGTTATATGACTGTCCTATTGAAGCCTGCAGGGTATCGCCGCCGAACCAATCCTCTCGGACCACCTTTTCCTTATAGCTGCGGGTCGCAAGAGTGCCCGTCTCTTCATATAGCTCAACCCCCGTCGGACTTCCTAAACCGAATTGGGCGGCATACTGCGAAAGCTTGTCTATGCCCAGCTTATTGCCTATCGTATAGAAGAAGAAGTTGCAGGAATCCCTTATAGCTTCAGAAACATTGATCCAGCCGTGCGTGCCTGGATATATCCAGCAGGTCGGCTGATAGCTTGGATATTCAGTAAATTTGCCCTCATCGTAAATTTTCGTTGTGGGTGTAATAACTCCGCTCTGCATAGCAGCTATGGATGTGATTATTTTGAAAGTAGAGCCCGGTTCATAGGTACCCTGAAGTGCTCGGTTAAAGAGCGGGAGTGACTTATCTGCCCTCAGCTTATCATACTCTTCGTTAAACTTTGTGACATCATAAGTCGGATATGAAGCGCTCGCCAGCACCTCACCGGTATTGACCTTTATAGCCACGACCGCACCGCCGGGGATCTTTTCATCTTGAGGAGCTCTTGCGTTGTTGAGCGCTGTAATCTGCTCAGCGAGTATCTTTTCAACCGCCCCCTGAAGCCCTATGTCAAGCGTAAGCATGACGTTGCCGCCGGGCACCGGAGGTTTGGAGTATATTACATTGGTAACGGCGCCGTCAGACGTGACGGTAGACGTTTGGGTTCCGTTGGTGCCTTTAAGATATGGCTCAAGCGCCGCCTCAAGGCCGCTCTTTCCAATAACAGCGTCTATAGAGTAACCCTTTTTCGAATATTCGGCGTACTCCTCCGCATCCATCTGCCCGACCGTTCCGAGAATATGCGCCGCATAAGGCGTGTGGTATTCGCGAACGGACGTCGTTTTTATCTGTACGCCCGTCAGGTTTTGCTCAAGCACGGCCGAAATAAAATCGATATTTACATCCTTAGCTAGAATGTACTCGGCGGAAGAAATTATCAGGCGCAGTTCCAGCTCGTAACGAAGGCCGGCAATCATCCTAGCCTCCGCTTCCGTATAGGTATCGGCTATCTTGTAATGCTCCTTGAAGAAATCCATAAGCTTGTCTGCCGGGGGTGTTTGCGCAAAATCAAAGTATTGCAGGTACTTGTCAAGCAGATTTCTCTGGTTTTCCGTCATATCCTCTTTATATGAGTACGGGGCATCTTCGGAAATTGGAAGGGTATCAGTATATTTTACGTTATAATCGTTGCAAACCTTAACCAGCTTCCGCAAAATTCCGTTGGGGTCATCCGTATTTGTCAGCACCGAATGATTGATTGTTACATTATAGCTCGTCCGGTTGGATACCAGAACATTCCCGTAACGGTCAAGAATCTCTCCCCTTGAAGCTTCGACACTCGAAGATGTAACTATGGAGTTGAGGGATTCGTAATAATAGTCCTTCCCTTTAATAATCTGAAGCTCGTATAGGGCGGTTGCGTAGACCGTCATTACTATCGCAAGAAAAATTATCAATGCCGAAATGCGGGCAGACTTAATCTTCATGGGTATTACCCTTCCTTTCGCATTGCTCAAAGCGCGAAACGGCCATAATAGTAATGGTCATAATGCGTATGTTTCTCAGCTGCCGCGTAAGCGGCGCTTGAAGCAACTGAATTTAGCACTTGTTTCAAAATTACACCTCAGTTTCTGTGTATGGATATCCAACGTATCGGATAATACAAAATAAATACAAATATAAGAGAATATGCTATCTGGGGCAATACGACCCTGCCGATCACCAGAGGGTTATTTTTCTGAAACGCAATGATCGGGAACGTCTGTAAAAAGGATATGACAATAAGCCCTGAAAATGCCGATATCAGGTATGAGAGTATGCCGGGCAAAAGCATGTATTCCGATATTAGTCCGGACGCAAGCCCGAAAAGCGGCAGAACAAGCGTAAAAAACACTCTGGAATTAAATGCGGTATCGCAGAGTATGCCAGCAAAAATGCCGAATACTCCTCCCCATATCCCGCCTCCGAAAAAGCCCACTCCGATTACCGCTACCGGGATTATCAGAGGCTTTGCGCCCAATACAGTTATTCGCGGGAATACGAAAGCCTGAAGTATGTATAGTACTATAAGAAATAGCGCGTTAAGGCTCAGTCTCCTGCCCTTTTCCTTATTCATGCCGTTAATCCTCTACATTAAAACTCTTGATAACAAACACTTGGGAAAGCCCGTTAATATCGGCCATCGGACGTATGACGGCGTACTGCGTCTGGCCCGTGGCTTCAAATCCCGCGTCCACGACCTTTCCTATCACAAGGCCCTTGGGTATCGACCGGCCCTTTCCCGAGGTGGTTATGACGTCTCCGTTTACGATAGTCGCGCCGTTGGGAATAAACGTGAGCTTCAGATTGCCCTTAGTCATATATTCAAAATAACCGCAGGCCACGGCGGCGAGCCCGGTGCGGTCTATAAGGGCTCCCGCACTCATATTGGGGTCGATAACCGTGCGCGCCAAAGCGGTGTTCGCACCGACCTCGATTACCTGTCCGACAAGATATCCGTTTTCGGTAATAATGCAGTCATAGAGCTCTATTCCCGAATTGCTGCCCTTGTTTATCGTAAATGTCGATGTCCAGTTTGAAGCGCCCCACGATATGATCTTTGTCGTTTCAAGCTCGAAATCCGAGTGTTTCTCTTTCAGCTTCAAAAGCTCCCGCAGGCGTCTGTTTTCATCCTCGGCAGCCGAATTTTCTCGAACCTGCTGCTCAAGATCTGCGACACGGGTTTTAAGTTCTTCGTTTTCGTTCTTCAGACGGTCATATTTGAACATATAGCCGTATATCCCCTCAAAAAAATCGGCGAGCACGGCGACGCCGCTGCTGATAGGGCGCATCACGGCGTTTACGGCGCCTGAAACGAAGGTCGTCCCGCTTATCGAATTCGCGGTAACCCCCAATATGATGGCAAGGGCTACCGCCGACGCTATTATTATTGAGCCTTTTTTCTTTAGAAATTCCTTCAAGGCAAAAACTCCTGTGCTCTAGTTTTGTTTCAAAATATCAATGCCGAAAGATTTAAGCATGATGCCTAGTCTGCATACGGGAAGCCCCATTACGTTAAAAAAGTCACCGTCTATGCTTTTAACAAGGATGGCCCCAAGTCCCTGAGCCCCGTAAGCGCCTGCCTTATCCATCGGCTCGCCCGTAGCGATATAGGCAGATATCTCCTCTTCGCTCAGCTCCCGGAAAACGACCTTCGACTCTTCGGCCTCGCAGAGCTCTCTTCCGTTAAAAATTACCGCAACGCCGGTATAAACTTTGTGCGTCTGACCGGAAAGCCTTCTCAGCATAAGCGCAGCCTCCATCTCGTCCCTGGGCTTTCCGAGGAACTCCCCGTCAAGGCATACAAGCGTATCGGCCGCAATTATAAGCGATTCTTCACCGGATCCGGCCGCCACCTCACGGGCCTTGCTCCTGGCAATCTCACAGACAGTTTCGGGCGGGGTAAGCCCCTTCGGCAATATTTCAGGGTCTCCAGACGGTATAACCGCGAAATCCCTGAAACCCAGCATTTCAAGAATCTCGCGCCTCCGTGGCGACTTTGACGCAAGAACTATTTTCAAAAACCTTCATCTCCGTTTATTCGACGCCGCGATAGTAGAGGCCCGCTGTGCAGCCATGCGGCTCGTAAGTATCAAGACCCATATATCGCGAGGCAATAAGCAGACATTCCTTGGCGTTCTCCGTCGTAAACGAAAGCCGCTGCGCCCATAGCCCGAGCGCGGAATAGTCGTTATCTCTGCCAGCGAGAAATATCTTCTTCGAGTTATATATTATATTGCGGCAGCCGAAGGATTTTGCAACCGGGAAATTCATCCCGCGCCTGTCCCTAAGCTGCGGAGAGTTGTCGCACGAGCAGACTCCGAGCGAGCTTTTTACAACACAGTTCTCGGTAATCATCAGAGGCAGACGCCCGTAGGTTATTATCTCCGTGTCTATGCTTTTTGAGATATCCCTTATCTGCGCAAACCGGAGCTCAAACGAGAGTGCAGCCGAAACAAGGCCGTTTTCCCGCATGGTCCGGAGCGACTCCGAATTAAAGATGTTGAGTCCTGTGTCCCCTCTGAGTATAAAACCGTTTTCCCTTGCTAGATTTATATGTCCAAGGTTTCCCACAAGAGCGACGGATATTCCGGCAGCCTTGATTTTTTCAAGCTTTTTGTTTATCTGTCTCAGTTCGTCGTCGTGTATGACGGGCGGGAAGCTGACCGCGACCTCGGTAACGCCGTTTTCTACGAACGGCGCGATGCTGCGTATGCTGCCGTAAAGCACCTCGATCGGTACATAAAGCACCGCGGGTCTAAGTGACGCGAGCTCCGGCGTAAGCTGCTCAGCCGACGCAACGGATATCGTCATCTCTGGCACGGAAGCGGGATTATCATACAGTGGTCCGTATGAATACTCACGATACCTTCTGGCGGGAACCCGCGCGCGGGTTTCGGATAGTGCGTCAAGAAGATTCCTTCGCAAAATGTTTATTTCAGACAATGGGAGAAAAAGGCCTCTGTCGATAACGCAGCTTACTTTTTCGGCATAATACGGGGTACCGCCGGTTTTTGACAGCTGGGATGCAACGGTTTCCTCCGTCAGCTCTCTGGAAACCGCATCCTGAGGCGCCGGTCCCGGAATAGCAAGCCGGTTTCCTCTGTCGTCCTCGACGCCCAGCTGCACCGGCTGGTATCTGCGCATCACGCAGTAAAAGCGAACCGGGACGTTCTCCGAATCGCCGTTTTCATAGGCTCGTCTGGCTTCCGCAAAAATTGCGGGTTCCTTTTTGTCCTGCTCCTCCCTGATGCCGAACATTTTGGGACCCTTGTCGTTCATAAAGTATCCGTCGGTAAAGCCCTGGCGTGAGAACGCAAGCTCAAGATCCGAAAGCTCCTTCTTTGTCGGGTTTTTTCCATCCTTGATGGCCCTTGAATAAATTCCCGTCACTATGGCCACATATTCCGGGCGGCGCATTCTTCCCTCTATCTTCAGGCAGGAAACGCCGCATTTTTTGAGATCCCTTATATGCTCCACAAGGCACAGATCCTTGAGGCTGAGGGGAAAATCGCTCGCTTTCTGCCCGATCCCGTAATTAAGTCGGCAGGGTTGGGCGCAAAGGCCCCTGTTACCGCTCCTGCGTCCGATTACTGAGCTCATGTAGCATTGTCCGGAATAGCTCATGCAAAGCGCGCCGTGGCAGAATACTTCGATCTCGACCGGGGAGTTCCTGCAGATATAGGCGACCTTCTCCCTTGAAAGCTCCCTGGCCAGAACCACTCTTGAAGCCCCCAGCTCGGCTGCCTTTTTTACTCCTTCAAGATTGTGCACGCTCATCTGTGTGCTGGCATGAATCTGAATATCCGGAAGCGCTTCGCGAATTGCCCGCATCAGACCTAGATCCTGAACAATTATCGCATCCGCACCCGAGCGGCAGGCCTGTTCGGCAAGGCTCAGTGCCTCGGGCAGCTCTCTGTCCGACAAAAGCGTATTTATCGCAGCGTATACCCTGACGCCGCGGATACGGCAGTATTCCGCAACCGCTCTGAAATCGTCGTCCGAAAAGTTTTTTGCGTTGCGGCGAGCGTTAAAGCCTCCAAAGCCCATATATATGGCGTCGGCGCCGTTTTTAACGGCCGCTATGGCGCTTTCGGGCGAACCGGCAGGCGCTAAAAGTTCAAGCATGAAAGTTTCCCCATTTCGGCGGACTCCATTGCCCGCAGACAAGATCGAAAAAAATATAACACATAAGCGTCGGATTCCGGCACATCCGCTATTTAAGCATATTCCGAAGCTTTGACAGCTCGCGCTTGAGCTCGGCGACTTCATATCTGGCCTTGGTCGCGTCTTCAAGACAGCCCTGGATCTGATTCAGGGCGTTTGACGCGGTTTCCCTTGACTTAAACAGCTCGTCCACTATGACGAGGGCAGCCATTATAGCTCCGTCCGTCTCCGAAACGCGGAAGGTTTGCTTCTGCTCCTCCAGCTTTTCTTCAACGTATGCCGCTATTTTGCGCATATATTCTTCACTTTCCTCGGTTACCAGAACATACCGTCGCCCGCCAACCGTAACGGAAACACGGTTTTGCACCGCATCCCCTCCTTATCTGTATATCAAAAATAGAATATTCAAATACTCCGCCGACGCGATTGAAACGCGGTAAAAAACCGTCTTTCAACCATCCTGCAACCGAGGGCGTCCGCTTTTACCTTTCTCAAAATATAATAACATATTTCCGGCGTATTTTAAACATTAATTTTGCGTTTAATCGGCTTTGTCATTGCCTCCTCAATTATTATTTGCTATAATGTCAATACTTCGAAAAAAGAAAGGAGCCGCCGAATTATGGCAGAAAAGGCCGTCCTTGCGACGGAAAGCGCTATCGTTATCGGCAAAGACGCCGCCGACGCGCTTATAGGGCTTAAAGACGGAAACGCGGCCCTTCTCTACATACATATTTTAAGAAACGGGGGCGTCCTCGATCCGGAGAGAGCCGCGAAGGAGCTCTCGCTTTCGCCCGAGGCGGTCAAAGCCGCCGCGGCGGTGCTGGAGCGGAAAAGGATTATTTCTGACTTTCCGGTGGATAGACTTTACCTTGAGCCGCCCGAATACACTGTCGAAGACGTAAGGACCAGACTGGGCGAAACGCCCGAATTCGCTGGTATTGTTCAGGAAACTCAGCGCAGGCTCGGCAAAGCGCTTTCCGGAGCCGACCTGGTCATTCTTTTCGGTATTTACGACTACCTTGGTATGCCGTCGGAGGTCATGCTGCTGCTCCTTACTCACTGCATAGAGGAGTTTCGCCGCCGCTACGGGGAAGGACGCGTACCGACAATAAGATATATCGAGAAGGAAGCCTATGTCTGGGCACGGCTTGGCATACTTACTCAGGAGCGCGCCGAAGAGCATTTGCGCCGCCGCATCGAAAACCTAAGCCGTACGGAAGAAATTAAAAGGCTGCTGCGCATAAAAAAGCGAGAGCTGTCTCCGAGCGAGGAAAAGTACATCGCTTCGTGGCTGGACATGGGTTTCGAGCCGGAGGCGATTGAGCTTGCTTATGACAAAACGGTAGTAAAGACCGGGGAAATGAGTTGGGCATATATGAACTCAATTTTGAAAAGCTGGCACTCGAAAGGCCTGCACACCGTTCCCGAGATAGAAGCAAAGGATTCCAGAAAGACTTCGGCGAACATCGTAAATCCGGGCAGCGGAGCGCCTACCTGCGAGGAAGCCGAGCGCGTCAGGCGCTATCTTGATAGTATAAAGGAATAGGGGGATAGATATGTCTATTGACGGGAAGCTGCTGCGGCAGGCTCTTGACAGGCTTGAAGCCGAAAAAAAGGCCCGCTCCGCCATAATTTCCAGAACAAGGGCCGATGTCTATTCCAGATACCCCAGAATAAAGGATATTGACCGTGAGCTTCGTTCCACAATGCTTGATGTTATCAGCTCCATCACCGGCGGCAGCAATGTTGAAGCAGAAATAGAGGCAGCAAGGAAAAAAAATCTAGGTCTTCAGGCGGAACGCTTTGAACTGCTTAGGGCTGCGGGTTATACGGAGGCGGATATAGACGACGAACCCCGATGCAAAAAGTGCGGGGACACGGGATTCATCGGCGCAAAGATATGCTCCTGCCTGATGGATATTTACAGGGATGAACAAAAGAAGGAGCTTTCCGCCTGTCTGAAGCTTGGCAAGGAAACCTTCAATACCTTCTGCCTTGAGTATTACGACGACATAAGCGATCCGAAGACAGGGATTTCTCCCCGGAAGGTTATGTCCGGAGTGTTCGAAAGCTGCCGCCAGTATGCGAAAACCTTCGGCAAAAACTCGCCTAATCTGTTCCTGCGAGGAGAAACCGGCCTCGGGAAGACCTTCCTTTCGACCTGCATCGCCAAAACTGTGTCCGAAAAGGGTTATTCCGTCGTATATGACACCGCGGTTAACATCTTCGCCGCCTTTGAGGATGAAAAATTCGGCAGAAGCGGCGATGTATCGGAAGCGCGTGAAAAAACGCACCGGTACTTAAATTGCGACCTGCTGATCATGGACGATCTTGGAACCGAAATGCTGACCAGCATGGTTTCGAGCGCCTTTTATACACTTTTGAACACCAGACTTGTCGCAGGCAAAAAGACAGTAATAAACTCAAATCTTTCGTCAGAAGATCTTGCCAAGAGGTATATGCCTCAGATCGTATCTCGCCTGGAAGGCGAATTTCTTCCCCTTTGCTTTTACGGACGGGACATCAGGATAATCAAGCGCAACCAAATATAGCTGAAAAGCAGACGCCTTTTGCGTCTGCTTTTCAGCTATATACAAACCTCTCAGTGTACTGCAGGCTACTATCTAAAAAATCGTGATTTTAACATTGCAATAATAAAGCCGTTAAGCGGCTATGTCAATACAAATTTTTGTAAGTATTTTATCCGTATTCAAGCCATGAAAAGGCCGCCCAATTCCGGCGGCCAAAGCATACATTATGACATTATTTAAATAATGCACAGCAAAAGCGTCAGCACGACGAAAACAAGCGCCACCCACTTGGTTATCCTTGCGAGGCGGGCGTCAAGCGTCTTTGCCTTATTCTTCGATAGAAACGTATCGACGCCTCCGGCAATAGCCCCGGAAAGGCCGGCTTTTTTCCCTGACTGAAGAAGAACTATGAGTATTATTGCAATGCCGCAGATAAGCTGCAATATTGTAATGGCCAGCTGCAATGTGAACATTCCTTTCAAAACCGCATTAAAGCGGCTGTCTTATTTATAATTGCGGTTAAATCCCAAACCGCCAGCTTGTCATTTAGCAAAAAGCATGATATCATATGCGGTAAGTAAATTCAAGTATTTTTTTAAAATTAGGATCTGGTGGATAAAATGTACTTTGATACCCACGCACACTACGACGACGAGGCTTTTGAAGCCGACCGCGAAGAAGTTATCGCTTCGCTGGGCGAAAAGGGCGTTTCGCTTGTCGTCAACGCCTCAAGCGACATCCGGTCGTCAAGGATGTCCGTATCCTTCGCGGAAAAGTACCCGTTTATTTATGCCGCCGTCGGTATTCACCCTCATGATGCCTCTTCTTTGACTGAGGCTTCACTTTCGGAAATACGGTCGCTCGCCTCCCGTAACAAGGTAGTGGCAATCGGGGAGATAGGCCTGGACTATTTTTATAATTATTCCCCACGCGAGGTTCAGAAAGAAGCTTTCAGGCTTCAGATGCAGCTGGCGGGAGAACTCGGTTTGCCGGTCATCGTGCACGACCGCGACGCACACGATGACAGCATGAAGATAGTCAGGGACTTTCCGCAAGTGCGGGGAGTTTTCCATTGCTATTCGGGCAGCCTTGAAATGGCTAAGGAGCTTATAAAGCTCGGCTGGTATCTATCCTTTACCGGCGCCGTAACCTTTAAGAACGCAAAAAAAGCCCCGGATGTCGTCGCCTATGTACCCGAGGATAGGCTTATGATAGAAACAGACTGCCCCTATCTCGCACCCGTTCCGCTCCGCGGAAAGCGTAATGACTCCGGAAACCTAAAATACATCGCGGACCGCATAGCCGAAATTCGCGGCACGACATCTGAGCATATTGCTTCAGTCACAATGGATAATGGAAAAAGATTTTTTTCAATCGGGTAAGGGCGGAAAGCGAATCAGTCTATATCCTCGATCACCTTATCCGGCGGCTCGTCAAGAACATCGGGGTTTCTCAGGCAGTAATTCATATATTTAAAGGCCATTGCGAAGTAATATCCGTCGCAGATGCGTTCATCCGTGGACACATTGTAGTCCAGGTACTTCTTTTCCTGAACATTGCCCTCATAGTCCATTTCATATGCCCTGCGCTTTGCGCCGAAGGCAATAAATATCGGCACATTTCCGAAATTATACAGATGGTGGTATACGGGCGGTATTCCTAGAGAACCCAGATCCGTAATCACAAGGGAACCGTGAAACGGGCTTGCGTCCAGCAACGACATCGGCAGCCAGCCGTGATAGTCCAGCCAGCCGATAATGCCTAACGCGGCGCTCAGTATTGGGCGTGGCATTTTCCCGAGAATTGCGGCCACCCTTTCGGTATCCGGCGTCTCTTCGTTCCTTATTTTCTCAACGGCCTCATTTACGCGTTCATAAACCGTGTCTATGGTATCAGAAGGTCTGAATTTGACCTTGAATTCCGCCTCTCCCGATTCGCTTGACATCCTTTTCTTTATTGTCATGACCACTTCTATATTGTTCCTCGCGTAGATTCTTTTTCCAGCCACAAAGCGGTTTATGGCCGGATACTGCGAAGCGGTCCGTACAAAGCTTGCTATAATTATATGAAGCAGTCCGAAACCCTTCAGGCCGCTTTCACGCTTTACGCGTATATACTTCTCCGCAGCCGCCAGGTCAAAGGAAGCGCTGAAATAATTCGAAGCGTCCCCCCTTGTCTTCATTATAAACGGCGTAAAGGAGTAGACTGCATCGAGCGTCCGAAGCCGGCGCCCTTCCTTTCTGTCTCCGAACCTTATTTTACGAGTTTCTTGTTTCAAATCGACACCCCTCTCCATATAAATATATAGCTTATCCGAAAAATAATCAATAACTATTATCAATGTTGCGCGTTTGCAAAAAATATAATAGCAAAAGAATATTGGTTGTGATATAATTTATCTTAGGTCTTAAATCCCAGCAGGAGGTACGCCATGAATTTTCCCGGGCTTTCTGGAAATGCGGCCTTGAAGTCGCGTCTGTCCTCTTCTTTCGCAGCAGGCGGGCTAAGCCACGCTTACATTATTTATGGCGAAGACGAAGGAAGCCGACTAGCCCTTGCGAAAATTCTCGCTTCTGCCATGGTTTGCACCGACATGGAAGGCGAAAGGCCCTGTACCCGTTGCAGGGACTGCCGCAAAGCCGAGCGTCTTATCCACCCGGACATCAAACTCGTTCTTCGTGAAAAGGACAAGCGCTATTACGGCATTGATATTATACGCAGCATGGTGCGGGACGCGTCGGTCATCCCTAACGAGGCGGATAAAAAAGTTTATATAATTCCCGACGGCGATTTTTTGTCTCCCCCGTGTCAGAACGCGGCTCTCAAAGTGCTCGAGGAGCCGCCCGGATACGTCGCGTTTATAATCCTCGCCGAAAACCCAGGCAGCTTTCTTGAAACTCTCAGGTCACGCTGCGTCGAGCTCTTTTTGAGCGCCGAGCCTGCTGTTGCGGCAGAAAACGGCGCCGTCGAGGATTTTATCAGAATTTTCAGGCATGGCGACCCTCTTGGCATAGCCGCCTTTGCGGCAAATCTTGAAAAGCTGGAGCGCAATGACATCATTCTTTTTCTGACCGGGCTTCGTGACGCCTTCGTCCGCGAGCTCCGGCACGAAGAAGCATATAGGCGGCATTTTTTTGCCGTCACAGACCTTATCGGCCGGCTTCTTGAAATGGCGGAAGCCAACGTCGGTACGGGTTTTATAGCCGGGGCCTTTGCCGTCGGCTGCAACACGATTTTGAAATGAGGAATACGGTGACCGAAGTAATAAATATACGATTCAGAAATACCGGCAAGGTATACTTCTTTGCTCCTAACGGTCTCTCCGTACAGCCCGGCGACTTTGTTATAGTCGAAACCTCAAAGGGCCTCGAATACGGCGAGTGTACCGCTGGGAACCACGAGGTTGACGATTCGGCGATAGTTCCCCCGCTTCGTCCGGTAATAAGGATCGCAACTGAAGACGATAAACGCATAGCGGCGCAAAACCGCGAAAAAGAGGCTAAGGCCTTCGATATCTGCCTTGAAAAAATAGAGGCCCACAAGCTTGATATGAAGCTTGTGGACGTCGAATACAGCTTTGAAGGAAACAAAATACTGTTTTTCTTCACTTCGGACGGACGAGTGGACTTTAGAGAGCTTGTAAAGGATCTCGTATCCGTTTTCCGCGCCCGCATTGAGTTGCGTCAAATCGGCGTTCGCGACGGCGCGAAAATGCTCGGCGGTCTTGGCATCTGCGGGCGCCAGTTCTGCTGCAGCTCCTTCCTTGACGACTTTCACCCTGTTTCGATAAAGATGGCAAAAACACAGTCTCTGTCGCTTAATCCGACCAAAATATCGGGCACCTGCGGCAGGCTTATGTGCTGCCTGAAATACGAGCAGGAGGCTTATGAGGATCTTATAAAGAACGCGCCGAAGGTTTCAGCGTCCATCCTTACCCCTTTTGGGCAGGGAACTGTTACCGAGGTCAATTTGCTTCGCCAGTATGTCAAGGTGCGGATTGACGAAGGGGACACGGCGGGCATCCATGACGTGCCGTTCTGCGACATCGGCAAGACCGTATCCTCCGTTCCCAAGGAAACGGAGCTCTCCGCCCCCGCTTACCCAAGCACCTTTATCAGAAGGGACCGCGAGCCGGATTATGCAAAAAACGCCACAGCCAATAAGCAGGAGCAGGTAAAAAGCTCTTTTTCGGATAGGCCGGAGAACGGAAAAAACGGTTCCGTCAGCGAGCCGAGGCAGGAACGTAACATTGCAAATCACCACTCCAAGGCTCCGAGACCGATTTCCGAGCTTGGGGCTGACGCTCAGAACGACTCCGAGAAGATAGTAAAGAAAAAACCCCATAAACGCTTTATTAAGAAGAAAAGGGAACCCGGCGACGCTCAAAGTCAGGGCGCTCAAAATTCGGCTGAGGGCAATACAGGCAAAAAGAATGCCGGCGGCAGGAACAACAGACGCCGCCGCAAGCCGAAGCCCCCGGAGGTATCATAGGATATTCATGCGCCCTCTCTTTTCAATGTGAGACGGGCGCTCAATTATTCTGGTAATCGCTCTTTGCTTGGGGAGGAATCATTACGGAATTTGACAATCAGGGTATCGTTCGCTCAGGATCGGCCGACATCCATTATTTTGAGCGCGGCAAGGGTCCGCCGCTTTTGCTGCTGCACGGCAACGGAGAGGATTGCTCCTGTTTCAGCGCACAGGTTCCCGATTTTTCAAGGTATTTTCGATGCATAATTATTGAAAGCCGCGGCCACGGCAGTTCGACGCACGGGACGCAGCCTCTTTCCCTTTCGCTATTTGCCGACGATAATATCAAAGTCCTCGACTCGCTGGGTATCGACCGCGCGCATATACTCGGCTTTTCGGACGGAGGCAACGTCGCCCTTTATCTTGCTCTTAAGGCTCCTCGACGAATTGCTTCCATCGTTTTGTCCGGCGCAAATTCTGACCCCTCCGGCATAGCGCCTAATGAGTTTGCGTCAATGAAGCGCACGCGGCGGTTTTTGAAGCTGAAGTCCCTTTTTTCCGCGGCCGCAGCAAAGCGTCTGGAAATATGGGATCTTATGCTTAACGAACCGCATTTCACAGAGGCGGAGCTCTCTTCCATATCTCTTCCGGCGCTGATTACCGCCGGGGAAAACGACATGATCCTTAAGGAACATACTCAATACCTTCACCGCTGCATAAAGAACTCCGAGCTCCTTATCTTTAGCGGCGGAAGTCACTTTGTTCACTCGGAATATCCGGAGCTTTATAATAAAGCCGTATTGAATTTCTTAACTGCACAGGAGGTTATATAAAAATGGCAAAAAAGCAGTTTAAAGCCGAATCAAAGCGGCTGATGGACCTTATGGTCAATTCGATCTATACGCACAAAGAGATTTTTCTCCGTGAAATCATATCCAACGCGAGCGACGCGCTGGATAAGCTCTGCTATCGTTCTCTTACCGACGACAGCGTCGGACTTTCCCGCAGCGATTTTGCAATTAACATTACCCTCGATAAGGACGCGAGGACTATTACGGTTTCCGATAACGGCATCGGCATGACGGCAGAGGAGCTTGAGTCCAATCTCGGAGTCATCGCGAGAAGCGGTTCGTTCAGCTTTAAGAAGGATATTGACTCGGATAAGGCCGAGGGTATCGATATCATCGGCCAGTTCGGCGTAGGCTTTTATTCCGCTTTCATGGTCAGCGATAAGGTTACCGTCGTTTCGAAAGCCTTCGGAGCCGACGCGGCGGCGAAATGGGAGTCCTCGGGAGCCGACGGCTATACCGTATCTCCGGCCGAAAAGGACGGCGTGGGAACCGATATAATCATGCACATCAAGGAGGATTCGGAAGCAGAAAATTACAGCGAGTTTCTCGATTCCTTCCGTATCAGGGGCATCATAAAAAAGTATTCCGATTTTATACGATATCCCATAAAAATGGACGGAGAAACTATAAACAGCATGGTGCCGATCTGGCAGAGAACCCGCAGCGAGGTCACGGACGAGGATCTTAACAGATTCTACCGTGACAAGTACTTTGACCCCGAGGATCCCGTAAAAGCGATACTCGTAAGCGCGGAGGGCCTCGTATCCTATAAAGCCCTCCTCTATATCCCGAAAAACGCGCCCTACAATTACTACACACGCGATTATGCGGCAGGACTTCAGCTTTATACCGGTGGAGTAATGATAATGGAAAACTGCGCCGCCCTCCTTCCCGAATGCTTCCGCTTTGTGCGCGGCGTCGTCGACTCCCAGGATCTGTCCCTCAATATCTCGCGCGAAATGCTCCAGCACGACCGCCAGCTTAAGGTAATAGCATCAAATCTTGAAAAGAAAATTAAATCCGAGTTGAAGAAGCTTCTTGCCGACGAACGTGAAAAATATGAGGCGTTCTACAAAAGCTTCGGCCTCCAGCTCAAGTACGGCACTGTCGCCGATTACGGAATGAAGAAGGATATGCTAGCCGAGCTTCTGATGTTCAGGCACGCCTCCGATGAGAAGCTTCTTACTCTGGACGAGTATGTGTCCGCAATGCCGGAGGAGCAGAAGTTCATCTATTATGCAATCGGCGAAAGCGTCGCCAAGCTTGCGGCCATGCCCCAGGGCGAGGCTGTGCGCGACCGCGGCTTTGATATCCTCTACCTTACCGATGACGTGGACGAGTTTGTAATGAACATCCTCGGAGAATATTCAGGCAAGGAACTTAAATCCATTAACGCCGACGATACCGGGATAGTGTCCGATGAGGAAAAGAAGGAAACGGAGCAGCAGGAAACCGAAAACAAGGATCTGCTTTCCTTTGTCGCCGAAACTCTAAGCGGAAAGATAGCCTCCGCAAAGCTTTCGACCAAACTGAAAAGCCACCCGGTCTGCCTTTCCGCCAGGGGAAACATTACGCTCGAGATGGAGAAGTACTTTAGTTCTATCCCTGGCAACGACAAGATAAAGGCGGAGCGTGTCCTTGAAATAAACGGATCTCATCCTTCCTTCAAGGCCCTTAAGAAGGCTTTTGATTCCGACCGAGGTAAGGCAGCAAAGTACGCCGAGCTTCTATACTTCCAGGCTCTGCTCCTCGCAGACCAGCCGCTTGACGACCCTCTAAGATACACAGAACTTATCAGCGAACTAATGATATGATTTCATTGCCTAACTAAAAATTTCCGTGTTTTTGGCCTGAAATTTCAAAAAAAATTCCGTTTCTATTCATTATTTGGACACAAGTGGTTATTATGATAATGGCATTAAGGTTGGGAATACAATAATATAGGAGGAATCTATATGGCCTATAACGACGAACTTGAATATGGAAATCCTTATGAGTTTAAGGTGGAAAAACTGGGCAGCGAATACTACGCTGGTCAAAACGGTACACCTAATGAAAATCCCAGACCGCCGAAAAAAAACCGTAATAAGCTTGGAGTAAGGATCATTGCTCTGTGCCTTTCATGCACCCTGCTTGGCGGGCTTGCTGGCGGCGCGGCTGTAAAGCTGCTTGGTCTGGGCAACAATACGCAGCATGTTGTACTGACGGCGGCGCCGGTTGCCAAGAAGACCAGCTCGGAATCAAACGGCAGCGTGCTTCCCGCATCTCAGATTTATTCGGACAATGTAATTTCCTGCGTAAGCATCAAGTCGACTGTAACTAACAACTACTACGGCAGAGCCCTGTCTTCGACCGTAACGGGATCTGGCTTCATAATATCCGACAATGGGTACATTGTTACGAATCATCATGTAATCGACGGTGTGGATTCCGGAAGCGTGTCCGTAATGCTGTCAAACGGTCAGTCTTTTGACGCAGCGATCGTCGGCTCAGACGAAACAAACGATATCGCGGTTCTTAAAATAAACGCCGACGGACTTACGCCGGTTAAGCTTGGCTCATCCAGCTCGCTTTCCGTCGGAGACCCCATTTACGCGATCGGCGATCCATTAGGTACGCTTAACTACACAATGACCGCGGGAATCGTTAGCGGACTCAACCGTGTAATCTCCACAGAAAACTCTCAGGATATCAACACCTTCCAGATAGACGCTGCCGTAAACTCCGGTAATTCCGGAGGGCCTGTGTTTAACGCATATGGTCAGGTTGTCGGCATAGTTACCGCCAAATACGCCGATACCGGCGTTGAGGGCTTGGGCTTTGCGATCCCCATAGACGACGTTATCTCTATGATAAATGATATTATGACTTACGGACGTGTAAAGAACAAACCATACATGGGCATACAGGTAATGACCGCCACAGCTAAGCAAAACGGTGTCGCGGGAGCCGCCGTCTATACGGTTACCGCCGACAGCCCCGCATACAACGCAGGGCTCAAAGCCGGAGATGTTATTACTGAAATGGACGGCCAGGCCATTTCCTCGCAGCAGGAACTTGTCGCCGCAAAAAACAAGCATAAGGCCGGTGACACCGTCAAGCTGAAGGTATACAGAAAAGGCAGCTATCTTGAATTGTCCCTTACGTTCGGCGAAGCCGTAAGCTGAAACTCTATGATTAATAAAAACAGCTCCTGTTCAAAAACAGGAGCTGTTTTTAATTCATATAGGCAGGTATTACGGCCTTAGTCCTCTCCGTATTGCTGAAGGCTTTCGGTCAGCATTTTCGAAAGCACCGCGAGCGACGCCGCCATATCCTCGTTCTTTACGACCACCTTTTTGGGTACATAGAGATTAATCGGCGCAAAGTTCCATATCGCTCGAATTCCGCCATCAATCAAATGATTGCAGACCGTCTGAGCCTCCGGCGCCGGAACGGCGATTATTCCTATCCTGACCTTAAATTTGCGACAAAGCTCTTCTATTTTAGCAATGTCATAGACATATTTGCCTGCAATTTTGGAGCCGATGAGCTTTGGGTTTTGATCAAAGGCAGCGACAATATTAAGCCCATACTTTTTAAAATTTCCGTAGGCCATTAGCGCCTTTCCAAGGTTGCCCGCACCGACGATTACAGCGTCTGAGGCATGGTCGTATCCCAGAAAATGTTCTATATCGGCGATCAGTTCCGCTCTGTTATATCCGATCTTCGGCTTTCCCCCATTGCCTACAATAGCAATATCCTTTCTGACCAACACCTGATTTAAACCTAATTTTTCCGCAATCATAGTAGAGGATATGTTTACTGGTCCATCTTCGGGCAGCGATTTCAGAAAGTTCAGATATCGGGGTATTCTGCTCAGCGCCGCCTTTGAAATTGACATACTGTTTTCGTCCATGTTTATCACCCCAGACTGATTTTACTAAAAACGAGAGAATTATTCAAGATACAACTAATGTTTGGTACCCGGCATGGCGGCATGCCGATCTTATACGAAAAAGCCCAGCTTTCGCCGGACTTTTTCGTCAACTTAAGCATTGTTTTTTGCAGTAAGTTTATTTCTGAGTTATACTGCAATCTTATCCAGCTCTGCCATAATGGCCGGAATTACCTTATAGAGGTCGCCAACGATTCCGTAATCCGCCACTTCGAATATCGGTGCGCTCTCGTTCTTGTTTATTGCAACTATATAACCGGAATCCTGCATACCGGCGAGGTGCTGTATAGCGCCGGAAATTCCGCAGGCAAAGTAGATCTTAGGCTTAACCGTCGTACCTGTCTGTCCGACCTGATATGCATGGTCAATCCATCCGGAATCAACTGCAGCGCGGGATGCGCCGACCGTTCCGCCGAGCTTCTTGGCAAATTCGCGCAGGAGTTCAAATCCCTCGGGGCCGCCGAGACCTCTGCCGCCGGCTACAATGATTTCAGCATCTGTAAGGGAAACTACATCAGCAACGCTCTTAACGATTTCAAGAACCTTGGTACGGATATCGCCTGGCTTGAAGGTAGGATTCAGCGCAACCACCTCGCCCTTGCGGCCCTTTTCATACTTCGGCTTCTCCATAACGCCGGGACGGACAGTGGACATCTGCGGGCGATGATTCGGGCAGACAATGGTGGCCATAAGGTTTCCACCAAATGCGGGACGGGTCTGCTTGATCTTCTTATCTTCCGGATCTATTTCGAGCTTGGTGCAGTCTGCCGTAAGGCCGGTTCCGCACTTAACTGCAAGACAGGGGCCGAGGTCGCGGCCGATATGAGTTGCGCCTAGAAGTACTATTTCGGGCTTATACTTCGTGATTGCTTCATAGATTGTCTTTGTATATGCATCGGTGTTATAGGTCTTGAGCTCCGGAGCGTTCGCATAGTAGACCTTGTCAGCGCCGTAAGCAAACAGCTCATCGATAAGACCGTCTACGTTCTCTCCGCACAGTATCGCACAGAGCTTGCAGCCGATCTCGGAGGCGAGCTTCTTGCCCTCGCCGAGAAGTTCGATCGCAACACCCATGAGCTTGCCTTCACGCTGCTCGGCAAACACCCAAACATCGTGATAAGAGGAGATGTCTGCGGTGTGTACCGCTTCATCAGTCTTCTCTATGGCGTTAAAGGGGCAGGCTTCTACGCAGGCGCCACAGCTTGTGCAGCTGGGGCCGATAACCGCGAGCTTGCCTTCCATGGTAATAGCGTTGAAGGGGCATGTCTTGATGCACTTCTGGCAGCCCTTACATTTTTCAGCAATAATATTTACAGCCATATCGGTTTACTTCCCTTCTATATATTAAAGCGCATGCTTCTCTGTAAGCTTCTGCACAAGCTGAGCCGCCATTTCGGGAACGGATCCGCTCAGCATCTCGCCCTTGCCCTTTGGGGGCGGAGTAAAGCTTCTGAACACCTGTGTGGGGCTGGCCTTAAGACCGCAGCTTTCCGGTCTCAGCGCAACGTCGTTTTCGTTCCACACGGTAATTGTCTTCTTATAAGCGTCCTCAATACCGCTGATCGTCATGTAACGCGGAGTGTTGAGTTCCTTAACGGCGGTAAGCATGCAAGGAGTGCTAACTTCAATAACCTCAAAACCATCCTCAAGCTGGCGCTCAACAATAACGGAGCCCTCTTTCAGCTCACGAACCTTCATAACATAGGTGACAACAGGAATGCCGAGGCGCTGAGCGATCTGCGGACCGACCTGTGCGGTATCTCCGTCGATTGCCTGGCGTCCTGCGAAGATAATGTCAAACTTGCCCAGCTTTCTGATACCGGCGGCAATGGTAGTGGATGTTGCGCAGGTGTCTGCTCCGCCGAATGCGCGGCTTGAGAGAAGATAAACGTCATCGGCGCCCATTGCCAGGCACTCTCTAAGCATATAGGCGGCCTGCGGGGGGCCCATGGAAATTACGCTTACGGTTGATCCGGGATTCGCGTCTTTTACGGTCAGGGCCGCTTCAAGAGCGTTTGCGTCGTCCGGGTTAAGTATAGAAGGTACGCCGTCGCGGATAAGCGTTCCCTTTACGGGATCAATCCTGACTTCGTTAGTATCCGGTACCTGTTTTGCACATACAATAATTCTCATAATATGCTCCTCTCCTTACTTCAGCAAGTCGGCTGCAATAACCATCTGCTGAACCTGGGAAGTTCCCTCGTAAATGGTCATGATGCGTGCGTCTCTGTATAGTCTTTCTACTCTGTAATCCTTGATATATCCGTAGCCGCCGTGGATCTGAACGGCCTTGTAGGCAAGCCTGTTGCACATTTCAGAAGCGTAGTATTTTGCGATAGAGCATGCAACGGCGGCTTCCTTTGCCCCCTTATCCTTGAGCGCCGCAGCGTTATAAACAAGCTCCTTGGCGGCGGCCAGTTCCGTAGCCATGTCGGCAATCATAAAGCTGATTCCCTGGAAATCGGCTATTCTGCGTCCGAACTGCTTTCTTTCCTTGGCGTACTTTATGGCTTCGTCGAGGCATGCCTGTCCGATACCAATGGACTGAGCTGAAACGCCAAGTCGTCCGCCGTCAAGTGTCTTCATTGCCTGGGCAAATCCCTTATTCAGCTCGCCCAGCAGATCACTCTTGTGTACGCGTACATCTTCAAGGATAACGTCGCAGGTGGGATAGCCGAGAATACCCATTTTCATTTCATCCTTACCGAGGGAAACGCCGGGCAGCTTCATATCTACGATGAAAGACGATATGCCTTTTGAACCCTTGGCGGTAAGATCGGTCTTGGCGAAAACGATGCAGTAGTCTGCCATCGGAGCGCCGCTTATAAAAGTCTTGCGGCCGTTAAGCACGAAGTAATCGCCGTCGGCAACCGCTGTGGTAGTGGTTCCTCCTGCGTCGGAGCCTGCGCCCGGCTCTGTCAGAGCGAAAGCAATTATCTTCTCGCCCTTTGCTGTCGGTACGAGGTACTTCTGCAGCTGCTCTTCGGTTCCGGCGAGCATCAGCGGGCCGCCGCCGAGTGAGTTGGAGGTGTTTGCATAGATTGAAAAAACAGGACTGATTCTGGCAAATTCTTCAATCATGATAACATAGGACATATAGTCGGAACCCTGTCCTCCGTACTCCTTAGGAATCTTACATCCCAAAAAACCCACTTTTCCCATTTTGCGATGCATTTCCCAGTTGAACTCACCGGTTCTGTCGAGCTCGTCCATGATTTCCGTGGTAAATTCAGTTTCAGCAAAATCGCGGGCGAGTTTTCTGATTAATTCGTGCTTTTCCGAAAAAATCATAGTGTAATTATCTCCTTTTTATTTTTATCTATATAGACTAACAATCAGCCTAGGATTTCACCCAGCTTGCCCCACTTCTCGCAGAATAGTGCGGGATCCATGGATTTTACATCCGGCGCAATATCCGGCGTGAAATCCATATTCGGTAATATATCATTTTCAATGCTTATACCCGGGGCAACCTCTATAATGGTCATTTTGCCGTCAATAAGCTTAAACACGCAGCGCTCGGTCACATATAGTATCTCCTGATCCTTGCGGGCGTATTTTCCCGCGAATGTAACCTGTTCGACATGCTTTAGGAATTTCTTTATCGTGCCCTCCTGAGCTATCGTAAGCTTGCCTTCTCCTACGACGAGCTTGGACTTGCCGGTAAACGTGCCGCAGAATACGACCTTCTTTGCGGCCTGTGTAATGTTTATAAATCCGCCCGGGCCGGTAAGCCTGGGGCCAAATTTACTTACGTTAATGTTGCCGTACTGGTCGCATTCGCCAAGGCCGAGAATTGTTATATCCAATCCGCCGCCATCTATAAAATCAAATGCCGCGCCGTGATCAATTATCGCTTCAGGGTTATATGCGCTGCCGAAATTTGGGAGAGCCGCGGGAACTCCGCCTATCATTCCGCTCTCTGTGGTCATGGTTATCGTTTCGGAATAGCCTTCCTCAGCAACTACGTTGGCTACATCCGCAGACATGCCGACTCCGAGGTTCACGACGTCACCCTTCTTTATCTCCATCGCACAGCGTCTTGCAATAAGCTTGCGCTCCCCGAGAGGAAGCTTCTCGATAGCGCTGAGAGGCTTCTTTATCTGACCGGAAAATGAGGGCTCAAAATAAACGCCTTCCGTCTGCCAGCAGGCATCCTTTGAAGTCGCCTGTACGACATAATCGACTAGTATTCCCGGGATCTTAACTTCCTTCGGATTAAGCGTGCCCTTCTTTGCAAGGTACTCGACTTGGACGATTACTATTCCTCCGCAGTTTTTTGCGGCGGTCGCAACCGCCAGTCCCTCATTTATAACGCTCTCGTTTGCGAAAGAAATGTTTCCGTTTTCATCTGCGATCGTTCCGCGGAGCAATGCTACGTCGAGTTTAAACGCCTTGTAGAACAGATATTCCTCGCCGCCGAAATTTACCAGCTCGACGAGTTCGTCCGTCGTGCACTGGTTCATCTTTCCGCCTTCAAGACGCGGATCCACAAAGGTGCCGAGTCCGACCTTTGTCAAAAGTCCGGGACGCCCCGCGGCGATCTCGCGCCACAGGTTAACAATAACGCCCTGGGGCAGGCAGTGGCACTGAAGCTTATTATCCACAGCAAGCTTAAGAAGTGCGAACGCGGAGCCGACATGGGCACCCGACCAGCGCGTAACCAGGCCCTCGACGCCCAGACGCGTTGCGCCGCGTTCTTTCCAATCTCCCATTGCGCTTCCTTGTTTAAGGTTGAGTCCGCACGGATGACCGGTCTCTCTGAAATTATCAGCTATTGCACAGGCAACTTCTTCCGGCCATCCGGAAAGTCCCATACCTGCAAGACCTACGGTGGCGCCGTCCGGAATAAGCTTAGCGGCTTCCTTTGCGGTAATGATTTTTGCCATAGTAGCTTTCCTCCCATCAAGATAGTTTTTTCAGTTATATAAATTAATTCAGTATACAGGCTCATTGAACTTGTTCAAGCTTTCTAAATATAACACTTTACAAAAGCTAATTCAATAAATAAATACTGATTTTTTGTAAAATTCAAATTATATTCCTTGATTTTAAATCTCATAAAATGTATATTGAATAAAGTAATGCATAAATAGGGGTGTTTCTATATTGGAAAAAAGACGAACAAGCAGGCAGATGCGTTCAGAGCAGACGAAATTAAAGCTGTTTGACACTGCCGTACAGTTGCTTAGGGATAAACCATTTGAGGAAATAACTATCCGTGACATTGTCGCCAATGCCGGCGTATCGATCGGAACTTTTTATAATTATTACGGAACCAAGATGGATGTCTTTTATCAGTCATACAGCGTTGCCGACAAGTATTTTGCGGATACTGTCGCGCCCCAACTGCAATGCGGTTCTGCACGGGAGCGCATATTTCTGTTCTTCGATTATTATGCCCGTTATAGCTGTGAAATTTCAGGTATCAAGCTTACACGTCTTCTTTATAGCGTAGACAATATATTGTTTATGCGTAATGCACCGAACGGTATGGTGGATACCTTAAAGCATGTGCTGGAATACGGTCTTTCTACCGGGGAATTTGTTACACGCGGAGATACTATATCAGAAATGGCTGACTATTTTATGATATCGATGCGCGGAGTCGTGTATCACTGGTGCATAGCAAACGGAAATTACGATTTGCGCGGCGTTACCAACCGTTTTGTAAACCGCCTATTGTATGCATACCAAGCCTGATAACCTAAACAGAAACAAAAAAACAGCCCCGCCTATTGGCGGGACTGTTTTTTGGCGCCTCCTGTAGGACTCGAACCTACGACCCTGCGGTTAACAGCCGCATGCTCTACCGACTGAGCTAAGAAGGCATAGCTGAAAGGTCTGGTCTGGTCGACCAGACCTTTCAATATCAGTGTTGGCGACTACCTATCTTCCCGGGCCGTCTCCAGCCAAGTATTGTCGGCACGAGTGAGCTTAACTTCCGTGTTCGGAATGGGAACGGGTGGACCCTCACCGTTATCGACACCAACTATGCAATCAGTAAAAACT
>JAJUHS010000043.1 GCA_029267755.1 Clostridiales bacterium | reverse complement strand
GTCAATCCCCAGTATATTTGCCTTCCAGCCGGACGGGAAGTCTATACCCGAAAATTTCGCCGCGATTTTTTTTGCGTTTGTGTAGTAAACTGAGGTATCATGTATGGCTCCGTTTACGAGATCGACTCCGTCTGGATTTACCATCGGAACTATGTAAAGCGTAGTTTGCTCAAGAATTGAACCCAAGTCAGATGTTTTACCTCTATACGCTGTTTCGATTGAAAAATCCTCAATAAACTTCAATAAAAGAGGCGCGGTTATCCATTCGTTGGCATGGTGTGCGCCGTTATAAAATACTTGGTTTTCGCCATATCCAATCTTAAGAAAGAAAATCGGCTTTCCCATAACGCTTGTGCCGATTTTGCCGGATGTTATAAAAGGATACCGGGCTTTTAGGCCACGGATACAGTAATCCAGAAGAGTATGAGTGAAGGGTATGTTTGTCGGTACGACCGAAAAGCCCAGCGGTATTACAATACGGCCGCCAGGACTGAGATTTGCATGGTTAGATATACGGTTTGCGGCAGCAATAGCATCTTCCGATGAACCGTATTTTCTTGCAAGCTTATTCAAGGTGTCGCCGCGGCGCACCGAAACGGTAATATAGCCCAGAAGGTATGGAGAGAGCGCAGCCCAGGTTTTTGGTCCCGTAATCCCCGTCGCGTCAAGGCAGTTAACGGTTTGAAACGCTTTTACAGCATTTTGAGTTGCTTCGCTGAAGTAACCGTCGGGCTCGCCGTCAAGAAAGCCGCTCCTTGACAGCGCAAGCTGCAGCATGGATACAAAGGGATCACGCATGCCTATGTTTAAATATTCCATATTTATGACCATTTCCTTTCGCATTTTTAAATACCAAAACAAAAGCTTGAAACTTGTTTCAAGCTTTTTCCTTTATAAAAATAAATATGCGATTAAAATGTGGCATAGACGTAAAAAAATGCACTTTAAAACTTAAAGAAAGCCTAAAACAAAACTGAATGTAAAATCCGTAAAGGAAATATCCCCAACAACTTATTGATTTTGCGGCGTTTTATTTTTTTATAACAAGACATATTAGTAACGCGCTCGGAAGTGCAAAAAGGAGGGGGAAATTTGAAATTTCAAATTTTGTCCATGTCCGGTATAAGGAGAAACGGGACATGGAGAAGTTTTTAAAAGCAACAAAATTAAAAAAAGCAATTCTCGCAGCGGCATTTTTGTATTGCATATCGGCGCCGCCGGTGCAGACGGCCGCTACCGCGGGGAAATTGCCGACGGAGCTTATACCGCTCGGTACGGTCGTCGGAATTTCGGTTGAAAGCGAAGGCGTTATGATCGTATCGATTGGCGAGGTCGAAACACAAAACGGAAAATCCACTCCGGCTTCAGATGCTGGGCTTCTGGCCGGAGATATCATAAAAGAGATAGGCACGGAAAAAATCAATTCGATTGAAGAGCTCAAAAAAATTGTAAAAACAAACGGATCAAAAGCGGTGTCGCTGAAGGTTGAAAGAAACGGTCGCATTCTCCAGTTTACGGTTACTCCCGTATTAAGTGTTTCGGGATCTTATGAAATTGGATTATGGCTGCGTGATACTCTGGCCGGTATGGGTACCCTGACCTTCGCAGATCCTTCAACCGGCGTTGTGGGAGTGTTGGGACATGCAATAAGCGACGGGGAGACAAAAACATTGTTTCCGTTCCGGAGCGGAATTATTGTGGAAGCTAAAGTAGCATCAATATTAAAAGGACGTGCGGGGACTCCTGGACAGCTTCAGGGCAGCATTAACATTCAGAAAAAGCTGGGAACTCTTTACGAAAACTCAGAATTCGGGATTTTTGGAGTAATTGATCCGGAGGCCCCTATCTCAGGGAAAGCGATCCCGATTTGCATGCAGAAGGACGTCAAAGTCGGCGGTGCCGTAATATTGTCTGATATAAGCGGAAACGTAGAGGAATATAATATCGAGATATCAAGAGTATATTCCGGGGAAGAAGAGCGAGCCATGCTCATTACCGTAACGGATGAAAAACTTATTTCACAAACCGGCGGCATAGTACAGGGCATGAGCGGAAGCCCTATAATACAGAATGGAAAGCTGGTAGGAGCCGTAACACATGTTCTGGTAAACGAACCTGAAAAAGGATACGGTATATCAATAGAAAAAATGCTTGAGAAAGCTTACTTTGCAAAACAGACAATAGCGGCATAAATAATGCGGCGGTATTTTTAATACCGCCGCATTAAACATAACTGTAAAAAAATTCCTATTTTTTCCCAAAATGATATTGCAAAGTCTGTCCATATATGGTAATTTATAGACGATGCAGCTCGGTGATGCTAAAACAGTCAAGTGGGTAAAGAGGATTAGCCGGACTGAAAGAGAGAGGTTTTGCCACCGTGAGTAAAAAATTTGGCGTTAGGCGCCTAAAATGACGGAGGGAATCTAATGAGCACAAAAACCAAAATTCTCGTTGCAGATACCGGGGAGGATTTTTACAAACTCCTGCTTGATCATGTTAAGTTCGAAGATGATTTCAAGCTTATCGGAAGAGCGGCAAACGGCGAAGACGCGGTAAAAATGGCTGCGGAGCTTGACGCGGATATTCTTTTGCTGGACGTTATTCTGCCTAAGCTGGATGGGCTTGGTGTGCTGGAGCGTCTGAACAAGACGGCGAGGCACCCTTCGGTGATAATAACATCAAACTTTTCGAACGAGCATGTTGTGGCGGAAGCGGCAGCACTCGGCGCAAGTTATTTTATGGCAAAACCCTGTGACATGGATATCCTTTTCAGCAGAATGCGGCAGATAGTAAGCAGGAGGAAACCGTTTCAGGAGCAAAAGCCGCAGACTCGAACGCATTATGAAAAGAGCTTGGAGAGTCTTGTTACGGACGTGATACACGAAATAGGCGTACCGGCGCATATAAAGGGCTATCAATACTTAAGAGAAGCGATTATACTCTCCGTCAACAATATGGAAATGATAAACGCGGTTACAAAGGTGCTATATCCCGAAGTCGCTAAGACCTTTGGCACCACGCCGTCCAGAGTGGAGCGGGCTATACGCCATGCAATAGAGGTGGCCTGGGACAGGGGAGATATTGAGATTCTCCAGAAGTTCTTCGGTTATACGGTTTCCAATATAAAAGGAAAACCGACAAACAGCGAGTTCATCGCAATGATAGCCGACCGGCTCCAGCTTCAGAGAAAGAATAAAGACGGTCAATAAAATAATATATATCAAAAGCTGCCAGAAACGGCGGCTTTTTTATTGCAAAATTTATTGAAAAATTATATAATGGATTACAGCAAAGGTAATCACTGTTTTATCCACGGACAGACAGCAGATTAACAGGTAATTGCCAAGGTTCCTGAAATCCAAAAAAGAATGGAGAGACGCAAATGACAAGCAAAGTCAATTACATTACAGATTTCAGCAAAAGAGTAATGAGGGACATTTCAGGACTTACTGCGGAGAGGGGATATATTACAGGAGAGTTTCCGTTTATTCCCGAGCTGTTTATACAGAACTCAACCTTTATTCCCCAAGCAACCGAAGAAGTTAACAGAACGGGCAAGATGGGCGACGAGCTTTACCGCAATCTTTACGTTTCGTTTTTCGGAGGCATTACAGGTACGTTTTTCTGGTATTACGCCAGAGATACGCTTATGGTAAAAGGGCTCTATAAAATGTGTACGGAAATCAGACCGATTAACGAGCTTGACGAGCTTGCATACGGATTGATGGGCATGTCGGTATCGGAAGGAGAGTACGAGTTCAAGGAGCTTTTCTATGAAATATACGATTATGTGGCTCGCGAGCTGGAAGTAGCCGAAAAAGAGCAGGGGCAGGATGTGACAAATAAGCTCAAAAAAAGGCTTGAAAAAACATTTTTCCATGTAGGAATGTGGCTCGCACTTTCAAAACTCGGTAGAGGGGACGATGACAAATAAACATTCCCCCGCGCCATCCGGCGCGGGGGAATGTTTATTTGTGGATTATTAATATCTGCGGCGTCTGCCGCTGTAGCTTCCGCGGTAACGGTTTCGGCGTCTGTTGCGCAGCCTGCGCCCATTCGTAATCAGGAAAGCGATAAGAATAAGCAACGCTAAAAATAATGGAATTGCAAAAACCAGAACTATCGGTTTTTTCAGAAACTGAAATATCCTATAAAAAACATAGGATATTTTTGACATTTCAACGGAAGTCCCAGATACGAGCTTGGAAGTACCGAGCACCTTATCGCCGTAGCTTATGGAGATTTCACCCACGACCTGTCCCGCAGTTATCGGAGCCTTAAGTGGTACCTTGTCACGCTCACTGTATATTACGATGTCGCGCTTAAGATCAGTGTCGGTCTTAACATCGGAGGGCAAAAGCGCCGAGATATCATTTTCAGGCTTGACTATTACCGAGTCTACACCTTTGCCCAGCTTTACGGGGATCTCGCGTATAAGATCGCTCTTCTTGAGAATATCCTTCTTGGTGTAATTGGTGAAAGCCCATTCGTATATCCGTTTTGATTCGGTAAAACTCCTGGTAATTATGGTGCCGTCCGCTTCGGTTATCTGTTCGGCTCCCATTATGATCGCTATGAGGTTCACGTTGCTTTTGGAGGCGGTTGAAATGAGGCAGTGGCCAGCCTCATCGGTGCTTCCGGTTTTCACGCCCTTGGCATATTTGTAGTAATAGTAAGTCCTATATGGCGAAATCAGGTAGTTGGTTGTAGTAAGATGCCTTTCACCGGAGACATTCGTTGCAGGGATATCATAGGTCACGGTATTGCAGATCTCGACGAAAAGGGGATGTTTCAGAGCCTCTTTGACAATAAGGTAAAGGTCGTTAGCGGTCGTATAATGATCAGGGTTGTGCAAGCCATGTGTGTTGGCAAAGTGGGTCCCGGTACAGCCCAGCTCGCTGGCTCTTTTGTTCATCATGTCAATAAAATCGCCGACGTAGCCTCCCGCAACTCTTTCGCCTACTATATTGCAGGCCTCGTTTGCTGAGGCGACCAGTACGCAGTAAATGAGGTCTTTGAAGGACATTTCCTCACCCGGAACGATGTTTTGGGTGCTTCCGTCAAGCGTCAGATCGTTATGAGAGGTGTAGGAAGCCGTAATCATCTCGTCTAGAGCCACTTCTTTACGTTCATAAGCTTCTATTGCCAGGAGTGCGGTCATGATTTTTGTGGTGCTGGCGGGGTAAACTCTTGCGTCGGAGTTCTGGGAATAGAGGACATCTCCCGTGTCGGCGTCTACAAGCAATGCAGCCTTGGCCTTTATTTCCGGATTCGGATTGGTTACCGCGTTAGCGGGTTGGCATATAGGAATAAACAAAATTGCCAAAACCAGCAGAACAGAAGTAAATAATTTAAAATTTTTCATACTATTCTCCCGTGAAATATGTTACAATGAAAAAAATATGTGTTTGAACCATCGCATATACGCAATTCCAGCCTGATTTTAGAAGGCCGTCTCGCTTAATAATTACTAATTATAACAAAATAAGCGAGAAAAGCAAGCCGTTTTATTCCAGAGGGGGTTTCCGGTGCGTAAAACGGGAATAAAAAAAGCGCATATAACACTTTTAAAAACGGAATTGTTTTTTATTGCCGTTGCTGTTATTATTGCTGCATTTACGGCCGGTTTTTTTACGGGCAGGGCAAAAAGCCCGCGGGAGCTTAAGCTGGATACGGTTTTGACGGCAGGTACGGCCGCATTGACGCCAAGCGGTAGCTCAGCCGCGGAAACCGCTGAGCCCGCCCGTACTACGCTTAAAACGAATATAAACACCGCCGGCTTGGAGGAACTGATGGAACTTCCGGGCATAGGTGAAACCATCGCGGGACGGATTATAGAATACCGCAGCTCCAAAGGCGGCTTTAAAAAGATTGAGGAAATTATGGGCGTTGCGGGAATCGGTGAAAAAACGTTTGAAAAAATCAGGGATCTGATAACGATTGAATAGCTGGGTGGGAGGAGAATATGAAGATACTGGTCGTAGACGATGAAAAGCTTCTTGTAAAGGGTATAAAATTCAATCTGGAAACCGAAGGGTACCAGGTGGAGGTCGGTTATGACGGAGAGGAGGCCGTGAGCCTGGCAAAAAACGGCAACTTCGATCTTATCATCCTTGATCTGATGATGCCGAAGCTCAACGGACTTGAAGCTTGCATGAGGATACGTGAATTTTCGACCGTGCCTATCATTATGCTGACCGCAAAGGCAGAAAACTCCGACAAGGTGCTGGGCTTTGAATACGGCGCCGACGATTATATTACAAAGCCTTTCAACATTCTCGAATTGAAGGCCAGGATAAGGGCCCTTATTCGCCGGTCGCAGCTCCAAAGCCAGAGCAAGGGTTCAAACCTTATAGTAAGCGGCTATATATCGATAGACACAGAGCGCAGGATCGCCGAAAAGGACGGGGAAAAGGTGGATCTTACCGCCAAGGAGTTTGATCTTATCGAGCTTCTGATGAAGAATCCCGGCAGGGTGTACAGCAGGGAAAACCTTTTGAATATTGTCTGGGGCTACGGCTATCAGGGAGACGTAAGGACCGTCGACGTGCACGTCAGGCGGCTGCGCGAAAAGCTTGAAAGGGTTCCCGCCGAGCCTGATAAGATCATGACCAAATGGGGAGTTGGTTACTATTTCAAAGACTAAGGTTTTTGATATAAGAAACAGCATCCAGCTTAAATTCGCCGCAAACTATGTGGCTTTGATAGTCCTGCTTCTGGTGCTTATGAACACTTATCCGATAAGCATGTCGCGCAATCTTGCCTTTACATCCAAGATGAAAACGATGGAGGATCAGGCGGGGATTATTTCAGCCTCGCTTTCGGAGATCGGCCCACTGTCTGCGGATGAGGTTTCAAAGGCGATGAGCTCCCTCGAGGATATGAACCTTACGAGGATAATTATTACGGATACCGACGCAAAGATACTTTTCGACACATCCGAAACGGAAAACAACGCCGGTAAGTATGCCATTTTTTCCGAAATATCAAAAGCGCTTAACGGTATGGACGTTTTCTACTCGGTCCTTAAGAACAACGCTATTATGAGCCGATTGGCCATGCCTGTGCAGTATAAGGGCACGACCATCGGCACGGTGTATCTGTACGATTATGAAACAGAGCAGGCGACGCTTATTTCGAATATACAGAAAAATATGATGCGCATTTCATATGTGGTTTTTGCCTCTTCGATTCTGCTCGCCCTCATCTTCTCACGCGCGGTAACAAAGCGGATAAACTCCATACTCAGCGCCATAAAGGTCGTCAAAGAGGGAAGCTACGACTATAAGCTGACGCTTAAGGGAAAAGATGAGCTTACGCAGCTCGGTAATGAGTTCAACAGAATGGCGGAAAGGCTTAAAACTACGGACGAAATGCGCCGCAGATTCGTTTCCGACGCTTCGCACGAGCTTAAGACGCCGCTTGCGGCGATAAAGCTTCTCAGCGACAGCATCGTGCAGAACGAGAACATGGATGTCGAAACGACCCGAGATTTCGTTAAGGATATAGGCAGAGAAGCGGACAGGCTTGTAAAGATAACGGAAGATCTTCTGAGCATCAGCCGCCTTGAGGGCGAAACGAGAACCAAGCCATACAAGGTCGATATGAAAAATGTTGTTTTTAAAGCGCTTTCAATTCTTACGGTGCTCGCTAAAAACAGCGAAATCACTATCCAGTTTGAGCTTGAAGACGGCTGCTTTGTGCTTGCCGTTGAAGACGATCTTCACCAGATCGTTTTTAATCTTATTGAAAATGCTATAAAGTATAACGAGGCAGGAGGGCAGGTATTCGTATTTCTCAGAAAAGACGACGAAAAAGTGGTTTTTATTACGGAAGATACCGGAGTGGGAATACCGCCGGAGGATATGCCGTTTATATTTGACCGTTTTTACCGCGTCGATAAGGCAAGATCGAGGGAGGCCGGAGGCAGCGGCCTGGGGCTTTCGATAGTTAGCGACGCGGCGAAGAGGTACGGAGGAACGGTCGAGGTATCCGCGCGCGAGGGGGGCGGAAGCAGATTCGTAACCACCTTTCCGATTTACAAGGGAGGGCAGGAGTTATGAAAAAAGGCCTCCGTATTGCGTTGCTGCTTATTTTGATTATTGCGCTTTCGGGATGCGCCCCCGCAAATCAACAGGAAGACTCTCCTCAAATATCCGTTTACTATGCATATACGAACGACAGAAACGATACCGGCTTGTCTGTGGGGAGCGAGAGACGCTCAGTCGACAGCGGCACGGATATTCTTAAGGCGGCGGTAGAAGCGGTTATGGGTAAGCCTCAGAATTTTAAGCTCGCTTCACCATTCACGGAGGGGGTAAAACTCGAATCGTATAAGCTTGAAAAGGGGACGCTGTCGCTGTACATGTCCGACAAATATGCGGAAATGCCGGCGGGAAACAAAATAATCGCAAGAAGCTGTCTTGCCCTGACGCTTTGCGCCGTCGAAGGGGTCGAAAATATTTCCGTATTTGTGGGGGATATTCCCGACGTTACAGGGCTTACGGCCGAAAAAATAATATCCGAAAATTCCGATCTGAACCCGTATGAGAAACGCCTTAAGCTTTATTTCTCGAACGGCAAGGGCCTGGTTCCGGAATACCGCAATGTTACCGTCAACGAAGACAGGGAGCTTGCCGCCAGCGTTATGGAAGAGCTGCTTAAGGGTCCGCGCGGAGCAGGCCTTTCTTCCGTGATGCCGGCGGGTACGAGGCTTCTTTCCATAAATGTTGAGAACGGGCTGTGCACGGTGAACCTGTCCTCGGAGTTTTTGGAGAACAGGCCTGATAACGAGAGCGCGGAGGCTTTGACAATATACTCAATTGTAAATTCGCTGACCACTCTGACAAAAATCAGCAAGGTGCAGTTCCTGATTAACGACGAGAGAGTAGATACTTACCTGAGCATAGGAATTTTTTATCCCATAGAGGGAAAAGAAATTCCCGGTTAGACTATATTATATTAGCGCAGAATGACCATACGGTCATTTGAGTTTCGGACAAAGCGAAAGGAATGATAATTTATGAGCGAAATCAGTACGAAATGCGTGCAGGCGGGTTATTCCCCGAAAACGGGAGAACCGAGGGTGATACCTATAATTCAGAGCACGACCTTTAAATACGATACGGGCGAGGATATGGGAAAGCTGTTTGACCTTGAGGCCGAGGGGTACTTTTATTCGCGCCTTCAGAATCCGACCAACGATTATGTAGCCGCTAAGATTGCGGCGCTTGAGGGCGGAGCTGCGGCAATGCTGACCGGATCGGGTCAGGCCGCCAACTTCTATGCGGTATTCAACCTCTGCTCCTGCGGCGACCATGTTGTCAGCTCGGCGGCGATATACGGAGGAACGTACAATCTTTTCGCGGTTACAATGAAGCGTATGGGCATAGATTTTACGTTCGTCGATCCGGACTGCCCAGAAGAGGAGCTTTGCGCGGCCTTTCGCCCGAACACCAAGCTGCTTTTCGGAGAAACGATAGCAAATCCTTCGCTGAAGGTTTTAGACATAGAGCGCTTTGCAAAAGCCGCTCACGACCACGGCGTTCCGCTGGTTGTCGACAACACCTTTGCAACGCCTATAAACTGCCGCCCGTTCGAATGGGGAGCCGACATCGTAACCCACTCTACGACAAAGTATATGGACGGTCACGCGGCGACATTGGGCGGAGCTATCGTTGACAGCGGAAACTTTGATTGGATGAAGTATGCCGACAAGTACCCGGGACTGACTAAGCCGGACGAGAGCTATCACGGGGTAACCTACGCCGAGCGCTTCGGAAAAGGCGCGTATATTACCAAGGCGACGGTTCAGCTTATGCGAGATCTGGGCTCGGTGCAGGCTCCGCATAACGCATACCTTCTGAACATGGGGCTTGAGTCGCTTCATGTTCGTATGCCCAGACATTGCGAAAACGCTCAGGCGGTAGCGGAATATCTTGAGCGGAGCGATAAGATTTCATGGGTGAATTACTGCGGACTAAAAAGCAATAAGTATTATGAGCTCGCGAAGAAGTATATGCCTAACGGCTCCTGCGGTGTGGTTTCCTTCGGAATGAAGGGCGGCAGGGAGGCTGCGGAAAAATTTATGAGAAATCTAAAACTTGCTGCCATAGTGACCCATGTCGCCGACGCGCGCACCTGCGTGCTTCACCCGGCAAGTACGACGCACAGGCAGATGAGCGACGCAGAGCTTATCGCGGCGGGAGTACCTGCCGATCTTGTACGTTTTTCGGTGGGCATTGAGGATAAGAAGGATATATTAGCAGACATAGAGCAGGCGCTGGCTGCGCTATAATGGGAGAAAACTTTGCAGAATTATTTTAATATAACCCTTCCGGACGAGGAAGTTAACAAAATGAGCAATCTCGGTCTCGCGCATCTGGGAGATGCCGTTTACGAGCTGCTGGTGCGAACATGGCTCTGCGAGCACGGAAAATGCACATCAAAGGGGCTGCACCACGCCGCCGTCGCGTATGTAAACGCGCCTCGCCAGGCGCAGATGGCCGAAAAGCTCCTGCCGAGCCTTACGGACGAGGAGCAGGCGGTGTACAGGCGCGGACGGAACGCAAAGGTAAATTCCGTGCCGAAGAACGCCGACATAGGGCAGTACCACGCGGCGACAGGCCTCGAGGCGCTGCTAGGATACTTGTACCTGCGCGGCAGGACGGAGCGCATCAACGAACTTTTCGACATCATGATGGAGGGCTGAAAATGCCGCTTGACGCATTGTGCCTTATGCCTCTTAAAAACGAAATACGGGCTGCCGCCGAAGGCGCAAAAATAGACAAAGTACAGCAGCCCGGAAAAAACGAAATAATTCTTTCGCTGCGGGGCATCGGAATGTCCCGCAGGCTTCTTATCTCCGCCTCTAGCGGAAGGGCCAGGGTACACTTTACGGACTCGTTTTTTGAAAACCCTCAGTCCCCGCCAATGTTCTGCATGCTGCTCCGGAAGCATCTTACGGGAGCCCGGATATGCTCGGTGACGCAGCCTCCTATGGAGCGGATGCTGGATTTTGAGCTGGATACCTATGACGAGATGGGTGTGGCGGCCAAGAAGCATTTGGTGGTCGAGCTCATAGGCGGCAGCCCTAACATTGTGCTGACATCCGAGGATTATCTGATTATCGATTGCCTGCGCCGTGTGGAAGGAGATGTCGGCGCTGAAAAGCGCGGCGTTCTGCCAGGCCTCTACTACAGACCGCCGAAAGCCAGCGGCAAGACGAACCCCTTGCTTGCGGAGTATTCGGAGCTGGTGTCGCTGTGGGAAGGAGCAAGCTGTGAAAAGACCGTTGACGGCTGGCTGCTCGATACATTTTTCGGTCTCTCTCCACTTGTTTGCAGGGAGCTGTCAAATCGATTCTTCGGCGATATAGGGCTGCAAATCCGTGAATTACCTTATAAAAAGCGCTCAGAGCTGCCCCGGCTGCTTTTTGATTTTTTTGAGAGCGCAAAAGGCGGAAACCTTGTTCCGGTTATGCTTACTGATTCCGGTAAGCCATTTGATTTCTCGTGCATACCGATAGATCAGTACGGCTCAAGGATGGAGCAGGTTAAATACACAAGCTTTTCGGAAATGCTCGACGCATTCTACACAAAGCGCGATTTGCATGATAACGTCAGACAGCGGGCACAGGCTTTGACCAAAATCGTAAAAAACCTTCGCGATCGCAGAGCGAGAAAGCTCGCGATTCAGCGCAAGGAGCTGAAAGCCACTCTCGGGAGGGAGCGGCTTCGGGAACTGGGGGATATTATCACCGCAAACCTTTATAGAATGGAGCAGGGCATGCGGATTCTTAGAGCCGAAGATTTTTACTCCGAATCAAACTCTGAAATTGAAATTAAGCTCGATCCGCTTCGCTCTCCGCAGCAGAACGCCGCTAAGTATTATAAGGACTATACCAGAGCAAAAAATGCGAACCGGCATCTTGAGGAGCAGATAAAAACCGGAGAAATCGAGCTTGAGTACCTTGAGAGCGTTTTGGACGAGCTGACCAGAGTACAGGGGGAAAAGGACATAGCCGAGATACGCCAGGAACTCGACCGGATGGGATATCTCCCTTCCCAAAAGGGCGGCAAGAAGAAGGAGAAGGAGGTGCGTTCAAAGCCGCTCAGGTTTATATCGTCTTCAGGTTATACAATACTCGCCGGTAAAAACAATACTCAAAACGATGAGCTGACCTTCCGCACCGCCGACCGCTTTGATATCTGGCTTCATACTCAGAAAATCCACGGCTCTCATGTGGTTATACAGTCGGCGGGCCGAGAGATTGACGAAAAAACGCTCGAGGAAGCGGCCATCATTGCAGCCTGCTGTTCGCAGGCCGCCAGCGCGCAGAAGGTTCCTGTGGACTACACTCTTGTTAAGCATGTGAAGAAGACGCCCGGAGCGAAACCCGGGATGGTGATATATACCGACTATAAAACAGTCTTTGTTACTCCGGACGAGAAAATCATAGAGGCTTTAAGGGAAAAATAATCTGGAGGGTATACGGAAAAAAACCGGATACCCTCCAGAATTTTAAAAAACAGGTTACGCCATAAGCGCAAACCGAGTTTTTCAAGAGTAACGGCCTCGTACCGACAGGCGCGTTTACTCATTTTTTGCACGCTCATCCTCCATGCTTTGTCCCATTATTTCGAACGATATCGCGAGATAAAGTAGCTCCCTTCTTGAATTGAAATCGATTCCGGTCAATTGCTGTATCCTGTCCATCCTGTAATGGAAGGAGCTGCGCTGTATGTAAAGTCGCCTTGCGGCCTCCGTAGAATTGAACAGGCTTTGAAAATAAACCCATAATGTCCTGTAATAATCAGTGCTTTTTTCCTCGTCATACCGCTTAAGTTTAAGAAGCTTTTCGCTGCATATATGCTCCGGCTTAAACTGATCTATGCCTTTGCTGAGGATATAGCTGAGCGCATAATCGTTAAAATAGTGATACCAGAACTCGGGCGAAGTCCGAGGCCCGAATTCGAGAGCGATTTGTGTCTGTTTGTAAGCCGGGCGCAGATATTCCATATCTGTAAATACACGGCTTATCCCAGCAACCATAAGTGTTTCACGGAGAAAATATGCCAAAGCCTGCTTGAAATCTATCTTTTGGGGCGATTCAAATCTGCGGAGGTTAATGAAAAGAAGAAGATTGTTATGATATTCAAAGCATACACACCTACGCCATATCCGTTCGATTTCGGTGCTGTAATAATCGGCGTATATGTTTTTATCGTACCGGAGATTTGGCTTGAACTGAATCAATTGAAGCTCGTCGCTTACGGACCATCCGTTTTCCTCAAATGCCTTTTGCCACTGGTTATAGGTTATCGCTTTGTTATCCAGAGCGTCTTTCAAAAGATCTCGAAGGCTGTTGAGATATATTTGATTTTTGTCAAACGACATATACTTTCCGTAAAGCCTTACTATGTAATCATATAAATGTTCCAGAATTGATTTGCAGTACCGTATCCGGTGTTTGTCATTGTTTAGGAGCTTCATCATTAGTCTGCCAACATATTCATCCTGGTAAAAAATATTCCGGAACAGAAGATCTCCCTTGATATCCCCAAAGGGGGATGTTATGTTGGTGCCCTTGATTTTCGAAATCGCACTGAACTTCTGGCTTGTTAGCATTTCGTTGACCCTGTCAATTGAAAGCCTGCTGCTCATGTCTACTGATGCAACCAATCCGCGTTTTTCTGACAGGACTTTTGAGAAGCCTATAAAACGAAACATATTGTCCGTAAGAGAAATGGGGTCGCATGTAACAGGGTCGCAGCAGTCGATCATGTCGCTGAAGCTTCCGCCTTCGTAGTAAAGCGTTTTCAAGTTTTCATCCCATTGATCGAATAGGTCAAAGATATCCTGAAGCTCATTAAAAACTTTATCGGCAGCGACATCCTCTTCAAACACGATCACGCTGCATTCCGGGAGCGTGTCTATCCCTGATGGGTTGCCGCAGCATATCAGTAAGCTCTCCCCAGCATGCTTCGAACCGAGAGCTTTTAAATTATCTGGGCTAATTATTACGACTCTGTTTGAAATGTCAGTGTCGGCCGAGAAGAAGACGGGGCGCATAAGCTCCGTTTTGTCGTTAATATCCTTCAGATAGTAAACCGAATATTTCAATAAAAGGCGAAAAAAGATGATCTGACCCGAAAGCTTCATAATATATCTCCTGTATGTCCAAAATGAATAAGTTTATTATAGCTAAAAACATAATATATTACAAGTATAGGGCGTAAAACTAATTATTTTACAATAATATATACTACAATGTGT
>JAJUHS010000109.1 GCA_029267755.1 Clostridiales bacterium | reverse complement strand
GCGCTTGCAAAGGTGCTGCTGCTTGAGCCGAGGATACTGCTGCTGGACGAGCCAACAAAAGGTCTTGACGCCGAGTTTAAGCAGACCTTTGCCGACATACTCGATGGACTTCTCAAAAAAGGCGTGACTGTCGTAATGGTAAGCCATGACGTTGAATTCTGCGCGAGCCACGCACACAGATGCGCGATGTTTTTCGACGGACGGATAGTCGCCGAGGACTCTCCGCGCAGTTTTTTCTCAGGAAACAGCTTTTATACCACCTCAGCCAACCGAATGGCTCGGCATCTGATTCCGGGCGCAGTGACATCGGAGGACGTGATCGCGGCCTGCGGGGGATGCCTGCCCGAGCGGCCGGAGCTGCCGCCCGATGTGGGCGACGATTTGTTTTCACCGACTGAGGAAAAGAATGCGGAAAATACCGAGAAAAAGCTTCCGCTATGGCGCAGGCTCCTTGCATGGTTTTCAGGCGCCGTGACAGTGGTTTGCGTATTTGTTGCGCTGTTAGAGCCCGACATTCCGTGGCTGATGGGCAATAACAGGATGGGACTATATATAGTCATTATTGCGGCGGCTCTTTTGCTTGCACTGGCAGTAAGCCGAAAAGAGGACGGGACAATTGAAAACGCTCAGGTACAGAAGGAAAAGCGGCGGCTTTCAAAGCGGACGGTTGTCGCCATGCTTATGATTCTGGTGGCGATTCCGTTCACGATATTTATAGGTATTTATTATTTCGGAGATAGGAAGTATTATTTTATTGCGCTGCTTATCGTTATCGAAACTACGCTGCCGTTCATACTTATTTTTGAAGGTCGAAAGCCGCAGGCGAGGGAACTGATAATAATTGCGGTGCTATGCGCTCTCGGCGTCGCAGGCAGAGCCGCCTTTTTCATGCTGCCGCAGTTTAAGCCGGTTGCAGCGATATCAATAATCTCGGGAGTCGCTTTCGGCGGGGAAACAGGCTTTCTGGTAGGCTCCGTCACGATGCTGGTTTCAAACATAATGATATCGCAGGGGCCATGGACTCCCTGGCAGATGTTTGCGATGGGCTGCATAGGCTTTCTGGCCGGGGTGCTGTTCAGAAAGGGACTGCTGCTTCGAAGCCGCCTGCCGCTTTGCATATTCGGAGGCCTCGCTGCGCTGATTATTTACGGCGGTCTTATAAACCCGAGCTATGTATTAACCTATAATGATAACCCGACTTGGCCGATGTTTTTGTCGGCATATCTGATGGGCTTTCCGTTTGACCTTATACACGCCGTGGCGACGTTTTTCTTCCTCTGGTTCATGTCAAAGCCCATGCTCGAAAAGCTCGACCGCATAAAGCTAAAGTATGGGCTGATAGAATAGAACGCAGTGATAATTTGCTGCCGTCATAGCGTTCAATAATCAACAGAGAAGGCCAGTCCTTACGGACTGACCTTTCTTTGTAATTCTGTGTATGTTCGTAAACTCTGTCTAGCCTCCAAGGTAGGCTTTTCTTACCTCATCGCTCTGTGACAGCTCTTTGCCGGTTCCTGAAAGCGTTATTTCGCCGGTTTCCAGGACATAAGCCCTATCCGCGATTTCGAGAGCCTTTCCGGCGTTTTGCTCAACGAGGAGTATTGTTGTTCCGGCGCGGTTTAAAGACTTTATAATTTCAAATATCTGTTCGACAAATAGCGGGGCAAGTCCCATCGACGGCTCATCAAGCATAAGAAGCTTCGGCTTGCTCATCAGTGCGCGCCCCATAGCTAGCATCTGCTGCTCACCGCCGGAGAGAGTACCGGCGATCTGCTTTCTTCTTTCCTTAAGCCTCGGGAAAAGCGTGAAGATATTCTCAAGCTCTTCGGCCGACACCGCTTTTTGAGTATAAGCACCCATTTCAAGGTTTTCAAGCACCGTCATCTGCAGAAATATCCTGCGCCCCTCGGGAACCTGCGCAAGCCCTGATCTAACTATCTTGTGCGCCTCTGCTTTCTTTATATCCTTGCCGTCAAAAACGATGCTTCCGGTTTTTGACCGCAGAAGCCCCGACATGGTTTTAAGGACAGTCGATTTTCCGGCGCCGTTCGCCCCGATAAGAGCGACGGTTTCACCGGTTTTTACCTCAAAGGAAATGTCCTTTATGGCATGGATCGGGCCGTAATATACATTTATATTATTGACTTCAAGCATTTGAGTTACCCTTTTTCCCGAGATAGGCCTCGATAACGTTTGGATCGGACTTTATCTCATCGGGAGTTCCTTTCGCTATGATCCTGCCGTAGTTCAAAACGGCTATACCTTCGCAGATACCCATAACGAGATTCATATCGTGCTCGATAAGGAGTATCGAGATCTGGAACATGTCGCGTATCTTTCGGATATTCTCCATCAGCTCCCCGGTTTCCGAGGGGTTCATGCCCGCGGCCGGTTCGTCAAGGAGCAGAAGAGTAGGATTCGTAGCAAGGGCCCTAACTATTTCAAGCCTTCTCTGCGCACCGTAGGGCAGGCTGCCTGCCTGCTTTTCCGCCATATCCGCCATGTCGAAAATCGAAAGCAGGTCGAGAGCACGTTCACGAGCGACTTTTTCCGCGCGCCAATAACTTGGAAGTCTCAAAACCGCCTCGGCGAGGCTGTAGCGTATTTCGTTGTGCAGTCCTATAAGAACGTTATCCATAACGCTCAGATCCTTGAAAAGGCGGATGTTCTGAAAGGTGCGCGCAATACCGGCCTTGTTAGCCTGTGTAATCGTCATATTCTTGGTATCCTTGCCGAGCAGGAGCATTTGCCCGCGCGTAGGCTGATATACCTTCGTAAGCAGGTTGAAGACCGTGGTTTTTCCGGCTCCGTTCGGGCCGATCAGGCCTGCAATCTCTGTGCGCCCAAGAGTGAAATTGAAGTTGTCAACCGCGGTGAGACCGCCGAAATCGATGCCCAGACCTATACACTCGATCGCCGGAGTTTTGTCCTTATCTCGTTCGGGTATTATCGCCTTATTTACATCTCTCATTAGCGCTCCCCCTCTTTTCTGCCGCCCAAAAGCGATGAAATTTTATCTCCGGATTTTCCGATGATTCTGGAAAGTGAGAAGTCATATGTTCCCATAAGCCCTGAAGGCTTGAAGATCATAACCACGATCAGGAGCAGGGAATATGCGACCATTCTGTATTCCGAGAAGGAACGAAGAAGCTCCGGCAGCACTGTGAGCACGGTCGCCGAGATGGCGGAGCCGATAAGGGAGCCCATACCGCCGAGCACCACCATAACCAGTATCTCGATAGACTTCATAAAAGCGAAGCCCGAGGGGTTCAGAATGCCTACATAGCCCGCATAGAGAGAGCCGGCCACGCCGGCGAAAAAGGCCGACATAACGAAGGCCATTGTTTTATAATAGGTCGTATTTACGCCGCAGGACTCCGCGGCTATTTCGTTTTCACGGATGGACAGCACGGCTCGTCCATGCTTTGATTTTATTGTGGTATGAATTATATAAAATACAATAAAAACACATATGAAGGCGTTGGTAACGGTTGTTGTTTTGGGGATATTTTTAAGGCTTGAGGCTCCGTAAGTAAAATTGAAACCAAGGACGCTGTCGATATTCAGCAGCACAACTCTTATTATTTCACCGAAACCGAGGGTGATAATCGCAAGATAGTCGCCACGGAGTCTCAGTGCCGGTATTCCGATAATAAATCCGAAAATAGCTGCGACTATACCGCCGAGTATAAGACCTATCGGAAAAGCCGCAATGTTCGGAAGCGTTGTTGCCTTCATAAAAATAGCGGAGGAGTATGCGCCGACGGCCATGAAACCCGCGTGACCCAGCGGAAGCTGGCCGAGGAAGCCCGTTGCGAGGTTAAGAGAAACAGCAAGAATAATGTTTATTGCGATAAGCATTAGGATTTTAACATAGTAGCTTGAAAAGATTCCTGAATTTATGAGCGAATTTAATATAACAAGAAAGACAACAAACAACAAGGTATTTATTGCATAGGACAGAAGTCGGGGTACGCCCTTTTTATTCTTAACCATTAAGACTTGCCCCCCTTATACCTTTTCGCTCATCGTTCTGCCCATAATACCAGTAGGCTTCACTATTAGCACAATGATAAGTATTGTGAAGACTACTCCGTCCTTCCAGACTGAAAGACCGGCGGCGGAGACAAAAGCCTCGAGAAGTCCGATTGCAAAGCCGCCTATCATAGCTCCGGGTATGGAGCCGATACCGCCAAGAACAGCAGCAACGAAGGCCTTAAGTCCGAGCATTGAGCCCATCGTCGGCGAAGCCTGGGGATAGGCGCAGCTGTAAAGCACGGCGGCGATGCCGGCAAGGGCCGAGCCGACGGCAAAGGTAAAGGATATCGTTCGGTTGATGTTTATACCCATAAGTTTTGCCGAATCCATATCCTCGGATACGGCGCGCATTGCCTTGCCCATCTTCGTTTTCTGGACAAGAAGGGTTAAAAGCAGCATGGTAATGACGGAAACAATGATTGTGACAATGGCAACAAAGCTTATGTGCGCGTCACCAATCTCAATATTTGTTCCCTTAATTATTGTCGGCATCGGCTTTGAGCCAGCACCCATAACAAGCTGCGCGATGTTCTCAAGAAAGAAGGAAACGCCGATAGCGGTGATGAGCAGGGAAAGACGCGGCGATTTTCTTAAAGGGGCATAAGCAACCTTTTCGATGATTATACCGAGAAGGGTACAGCCCACGACAGCTGCAACGGTTCCAATTACGGGAGGAAGGGTGAGCAGGCTCATCAAAACCCAGACTATGTAGGCGCCTACCATTATAATATCGCCGTGGGCGAAGTTTAAAAGCATGATTATGCCGTACACCATGCTATACCCCAGCGCGACCAGAGCGTAGACAGAGCCAGACTGGAGCCCGTTAAATATCTGGCTGACTATGGTTGAAAAGACGGACATATGTTTTGATCCTTTCATAGTAGTAAGAGTAGATTCTAAAACATTATAACAGCAGCATGGGCGCCATAACAATAAAAATTTCAGAATATGAAGAATTTAGCTTTATTAAATGATTTTTTGCCAAATTAAAAATGCTAAGGAAAGCGGAGCAAGGTCCGCTTTCCCAGCATGTTTTGATATTGTAAATCAGAATACTTCCGAGAATTTCTCGGCTCCGCCCTGGACCTTGATGATGACGGCATCCTTGATGGGGTTGTTATATTCGTCAAACTTATATTTTCCGCCAAGGCCAACTGAGGAGGTATTCTTCATACCGTCGATTATGGCCTGCTTGTATTCAGCTGATCCTACTTTCAGATTTTTTGCCTCTGCAGCCTTGATGGCGTCAAGAAGGATTATCGCGGCATCGTAGCCCTGCGCGGAGAACATATTCGGGGTTTCGTTCGGGTACTTTGCCTTGAAGTCTGCTTCAAACTTCTTTATATCGTCTGTCGAGCCGGGAGCGTATGCCGAGCAGAAGACGCTGCCCTCAAGGTCTGCGGCCGAGGCATACTTGGAGACGTTGGCCCAGCCGTCGCCACCCATGAATACGGACTTGATTCCGAGCTGACGGGCCTGTGTTACTATCATGCCGTCGTCTTCATAATAGTTCGGGCAGAAGATAACGTCGGGGTTTTTGGACTTGATGTTTGTAAGCTGGCTCTTAAAGTCCTTGTCACCCTTGGAATAAGCGGTTTCGGCGACGATATTAATTCCGTTTGCCTTAGCCTTTGCGATGAAAGCGTCCTTAAGGCCAACAGCGTAGTCGTTGCCGGTTTCAAAAATAACGGCGGCTGTTTTCGCATTAAGCTTCTGCGAAGCGTAGTCTGCCATCTTCTGCCCCTGGAACGGGTCGATGAAGCAGGTACGGAAAACGTTTTTGTAAACAAGCTTTTTGGTTGCATTGTATGTTACATCCGCGTTTGTCGCCGAAGCTGTGATCATAGGCATGTTAGTCGGGTTGGCTTCACCGACGACAGCAGCAGTAGCGCCGGAAAGAACGGAGCCTAAAAGCGCGGTGATGCCGTCGCCGACCAGGCGGTTATATGCGTTGACGGCTTCTGTGGGGTCTCCCTTGTCGTCATAAATTATATATTCGATTTTCTTACCGTTGATTCCGCCGGCTGCGTTGACCTTATCGATATAAAGCTGCACACCGTGGATAACAGCGTTGCCATACTGAGCATAATCGCCGCTGGTGCATCCGAGGACGCCTATTTTTATGGTTCCTCCCTGGGGAGCGCCGGAAGCGGCGGGCTGATTGGAGGCGGGAGACTTGGTGGCGCAGCCCGCAAACAGGCTAAGCGCGAAAACCAGCGCTAAAGCGATACTAATAAACTTTTTCATACTTTTCCTCCTGTTAATTGTCATTATTATAGATGGCAATTAGATTTTTTTGATGCCGGCAGGGAAAAACTGTATATTATCCTAAACCGGACAACTAAATTATAGTAATTTTAGCTTAATCAAAGGGAAATATCAAGAAAATTGTTAATTATTTATTAAAATATTTTATATTTTATTCGGAACTTAAT
>JAJUHS010000006.1 GCA_029267755.1 Clostridiales bacterium | reverse complement strand
GGTGGTTGATCACTGGATAGCGTTTGTACTGCTCGGATTTATAGGCGTCAAAATGATACGGGAGTCCTTCAGCAGGGACGACAAGCCTGCCGGGGATTCGCTTTCATTTTTCAGCATGCTGGTGCTGGCCGTCGCCACCAGTATAGACGCGCTTGCCGCCGGGATAACCTTTGCTTTTCTGAATGTAAACATAACAAACGCCGTTGCGCTTATCGGAATTACGACCTTTGTTCTGTCTGTCGCAGCCGTTAAGCTTGGCAACGTATTCGGAATGAAGTACAAATCGCGCGCTGAATTTGCTGGAGGCGTCGTCCTCGTCGCACTGGGCGTTAAGATACTTGTAGAGCATTTGTTTAATTTTAATTTCTGATTTAACGGCATATCCCCGGAGCGTTCTATTGCTCCGGGGATCATTTTACGTTTTATCTTTATCTCAGTTTGTTGGTATCTGTTTTCCCGTATGGTCTATCGTATAATTGTCCCTATAGATCAGCTCTGAAACCTTCACCGGCGAGTAACCGTTTTTGAGCAGCCATTCGATGATCCCAGGCAAAGCCTCGGGAGTGTGGATCGCCGCGTTGTGGAAAAGTATAATCGAGCCGGCTCTGACCTTGCCGGTGACTCTGTTTGTAATTTCCGATGCTGAAATCCCCTTCCAGTCCAAGCTGTCGACGTCCCATTGTATAGTATACATACCCATGCCGTTCAGCGTCTTTATCACATGGTCGTCATACTCGCCGAAGGGCGGACGGAACAGTATCGGGCGTACACCTGTCACCGCCTCTATTTTATCATTGCAGTTATTTACATCGGATATTATCTCGTCGGCGGTCAGCCTTGAAAAATGGGCATGCGTGCTCGAATGATTCATGACCTCGTGCCCCGCGTCATGGAGCGCTTTGACGGATTCCGGATACTTTTTCACCCAGTCCGCAACCACAAAAAAAGTGGCTTTTACCTTGTAGCGCCCCAAAATATCTATCAGGAGCTGCGTATCCTCGTTTCCCCAAGCCGCGTCGAAGGTCAGCGCGACCTGCTTGTTATCGCGCTGCACGCAGTATATCGGCAGCTCCCGTGTGGCGGCCTCTGCCCCGGCAAATGGCGCTCCGCCGATTATATAAAACATCATGCAAAGCACTAATGTTCCCGCTAAAATTGACAAAACGCTGCGCTTCAATATAATTACCCTGCCTGTCCGTTTTCCAAAATTGATCATCTTAACCCCCAACCTTCTCTTGTTGTATTTTACTTTATGTCCAATACCCGATACATTATGCTCATTTAATCCATAAAAATTCCAAACGGGCCGCCGATTTAATCGGCGGCCCGACAAAACGTGTCTTGCCAGCTTTTGTGGTGCCCCAATGTTAAAACGGAAAGTAGTAACGATTTCTGACCTGCGCCGTGAATCCATAGTCGATAATTACCGGCGTGCCGTTTATCGTTCCCCAGCTGTCCCTTCTCACCAGATCGTCCGGCAGCAGACCGTATGTATACGAAAGTTCCCTGAATTCCTTCAATTTAAACAACTCTTTGAAGTTTCTTACGTTAAAGTGCTTTAATACAACAGAAAAGTCCTCCAGCTTTTCGGCCTTTTCCATTATCAGCAAATCGAAATGCTCGGAAACCTTGATAATACGCGCAAACACATCAGGGGCGCCTGATTTGCAGATATCGTATTCCGCTTTATTCTGAGCTATTCCTTTCCTGTTTTTGGCCACCTTTACGGCGAAGCCGTTGCCCATATCAAATACTTTTCTTCCGGAGCCGGAACCTAAATAAGTATACGACTGATTTCTAAGGTTTTCGGCAATCTGTTCAAAATCAAACTCCAATTATATCCCAGCTTAAAAACGTCAGTTAGTGTGTCCGTGAAACCGGCAAATGAGAAACGATACTGTTTCATTTCCATAATATTTGATCGAGGTATGTATTGTGCAGAAAAAACAGCAATGCAAAGCCTTACTGGACGCAAAAAATAGGGTAATTTTTTGGTTCCCCCTGGTTTTAGCAAATTCGGCAAAACGCCATGACTTTTACGGCTGCGGTTGATATTTTGAGGATAATATTGTAAAATCCAAGTAATTGGAGGCGAAGATATGACCGGACTTGATACTGATATTCGGAATATAAAAGGGATTGGCGACACGCGGGCGAGGCTTTTAAAGAAGCTAGGCATCGTCACTCTGCGCGACCTCGTGTCATATTTCCCGCGCGCGTATGAGGACCGGAGCTCATTTCGCCCGATCGATACTCTGCGTCCGGACGACGTTGCCTGTGTCCGCGCCCTTGTCGTATCAACGCCCAGGCTCAGCCATATCCGAAAGGGCCTGGACCTTGTAAAGCTGCGCATTTCGGACGACAGCGGCTCTCTGGACGTGACCTTTTTCAATCAGGCCTACGTTAAGGACTCTCTGAAGTACGGTTCTTCATATGTTTTTTACGGAAAGATCGGCGGCACGCTTAACCGCCCTGAGATGACCAACCCTGTATTCGAGCCCGAGGGAAAATCGGAAATAACTGGCCGCATTATGCCGGTGTACCGCCTTACCGCGAATATCGGGCAGAATCTTTTTGCCCGAACGGTGAGAAGCGGACTTGACGAGCTTCGCGGAATAATTCCTGATGTTCTGCCAGCTCCCGTCCGCGAAAAGCATTCCCTCGCCCACGCCGATTTCGCATATCACAATATACACTTCCCGGCCGATATGGACTCGCTTATGCTTGCGAGAAGGCGGCTTATTTTTGAGGAGCTTTTCGTTCTTGCCTGCTCCCTGCGGCTTCTTAAGGGACGCCGCACCGAAAAAAACGGAACTGTGCCAAAGGATGCGGATATCGGTGAATTCTATTCCTCACTCTCTTTTTCCCCAACCGGGGCTCAAAGGCGAGTAGTAGAACAAATAATTGCCGATATGCTCTCCGGAAAGCCCATGAGCCGCCTTATACAGGGCGATGTCGGCTCCGGCAAAACCCTCTGCGCCGCCGCAGCAGCGTGGTACGTTTACCGTTCCGGCTATCAGACGGCCTTCATGGCTCCTACAGAGATTCTGGCTCAGCAGCATTTTGAGACGCTTACGAAAATGCTCTCGCCGCTCGGCATTACCGTCGGGCTTTTGACCGGAAGCATGAGCGCGAAGCAAAAGCGCGAGATAAAAAACTCCCTCGTTTCGGGCGATGTGGACGTTCTTGTCGGAACGCACGCGCTTCTCACCTCCGGAGTCGAGTTTAAGCATCTCGCCCTTGTTATCGTAGACGAGCAGCACCGCTTCGGCGTGAACCAGAGAAGCTTGCTCACCGGTAAGGGCGAGAACCCGCATGTCCTCGTAATGTCCGCGACCCCGATTCCAAGAACCCTGGCCCTGATAATATACGGCGAGCTAGATATTTCTATAATCGACGAAATGCCGCCCGGCAGGCAGTCTGTGGATACGTTCGGCGTAGACGAGAAAATGCGAGCCCGTATAATAAAGTTTACTCGGAAGCTTATTTCCGAAGGCCGTCAGGCCTACTATGTCTGTCCTATGGTGGAAGAAAATGAAGCCCTCGACCTTAAGGCGGCCGAGCAGTACTACCTGCATCTGAAAAACGATGTTTTCCCCGATTTGCGTGTCGCTCTTCTCCATGGCAAGATGAAAAATGCGGAAAAGGAAGCAGTCATGAAAGCGTTTGCCGCAGGCGAAACTGATATCCTCGTTGCCACGACGGTAATCGAGGTCGGCGTCGACGTGCCGAACGCCTCGCTCATGGTAATCGAAAACGCCGAGCGTTTCGGCCTGAGCCAGCTTCACCAGCTTCGCGGCCGCGTCGGTCGCGGAGAGCACAAATCATACTGCATTTTATTCTGCGAAAACGGCTCCGAGAATCCTCGAATAAGCATAATGTGCAAGACGAACGACGGCTTCAAAATCTCTGAGGAGGATTTGAGGCTACGCGGGCCGGGAGACTTTTTCGGCTCGCGCCAGCACGGCCTGCCCGAGATGAAGATCGCCGACCTGTCTGCGGATATGAACCTGCTGACCGAAGCGCAGGATGCGGCTTTCGAGCTTCTCGGACATGACCCCGGGCTTTCAAAGCCTGAAAATGAGCTTTTGCGCCAGAGGATAGACGAGCTTTTCGAATTAAACGCCTTTACATTCAACTGACGACATCACCAGCAGCCCGCTGTACGGCAAGGCGGGCTGCTCTTCGTATATATACCATATTTGCCGCAGCCTGTCATATATGTCCATCTTCCCTATTATAATGTTTTATCCGGACCTTTTGGGGGCTGACTTATGCGGGCAAAAAAATTCGTTTTAAATACAATTTTACTTACTCTGGCATCCCTTATTATACGGGGAATCGGACTGTACTTTCAGGTATTCCTGTCAAATAAGATAGGTGCCGCCGGGATCGGCCTTTTTCAGCTTATCATGTCTGTCCAGATACTTGCGGTCACCTTTGCAGTTTCCGGAATACGCTTTGCTGTCTGCCGTCTGGTTTCCGAGGAAATCGGGCTTAACAGGCCCGGGGGCATCAGACCCGCGGTGCGGCGATGCCTCCTATACGCGCTGACCTTCGGATTTGCTGCCTGCGCAATAATGCTTTTCGGCGCGTACCGGATAGGCGCCATATGGATTGGTGACAGCCGGACAGTTCTGTCCATCCGCATACTCGCACTCAGCCTTCCCTTCATAGCCATCTCGTCGGTTATGAGCGGATACTTCACCGCCGTCCAGCGGATTGTAAAATCGTCATCCGCACAGATTTTTGAGCATATAATACGGCTCGCCGCCGTTATGTTCCTTGTTTCGCTCGTCCCTGCCGAAAATCTTAAGTATGCCTGCGCCGCCGTTTCGATAGGAAATGTCATCGGTGAATTTTTATCTACGGTCCTTGTATACGCTCTCTACCTGCTCGACGTCCGGAGATATAAAAAAACTGGTGCGAACCCTGCGGGCATGACAAGGCGGATGCTCCAAATCGCCGTACCCGTCGCACTGAGCGCTTATGCGCGCACCGCGCTCGGCACGCTTCAGCACCTGCTTGTCCCCTCCGGGCTTAGAAAGTCCGGAATAGCTCAGGATTCGGCGCTCGCGTCCTACGGTACCATCTCGGGCATGGTGCTCCCTGCGGTCCTGTTCCCCATAGCCGCGTTCACCTCGGTCGCAGAAATGGTTGTCCCGAACCTTACGGACGCCCAGGTTCGCGGGGATACGGCACTCGCAAAACGTATAGTAAGCCGCATTTTGTCGCTGTGCCTATTCTTTTCGATCGGGATTTGCGGGGTTTTTTTTGCTTTTTCAAAGGAACTTGGGGATGCCCTGTACCGCAGCGCCGAGGCGGGGTATTATATCCGCGTTTTCGCCCCCCTCGTCATAATAATGTATATGGACACCGTAACCGACGGAATGCTTAAGGGGCTCGGCGAGCATATGTACTCGATGTACGTCAACATAGCGGACGCCGGCCTCAGCGTAATTATGGTCTACTTTTTGCTGCCGGTTTACGCGGTCCCCGCCTACGCTTTTACGATATGGTTTACCGAGGTTTTCAATTTTGTGCTCAGCATTAGGAGACTTTCAAAGGTAATAACCGTTGCGATACCGTTTCGAGATGTTTTGCGATCCGTATTTTGTATTCTCGGCGCAGTAAACTTGTCAATACTCCTGCTTAGAACAGTCGGGCTGCCGCTTGCCGCCTCCGCGTTATCAATCACAGTTCATATACTTTTGACGCTAATATTCTATTACATTTTCCTGCGCGTCTTCTCCTGCCTCACCAAATCCGATGTACGCAGCTTTGCCGCCTTGTTTAAATCGTAAAAATGTGGTATAATTTACTGATTAGATAACAAGGAGGTTCCCGTCTATGAAGCTTATGGTGCTTGACGGCAACAGTATAATTAACCGCGCCTTCTACGGCATACGCCTGCTTTCAACAAAGGAGGGGCTATATACAAATGCGGTTTACGGCTTTGTAAGCATCCTGCAAAAGCTTCTGAACGAGGAAAGCCCCGACGCTGTGTGCGTCGCCTTCGACCTTAAGGCTCCGACCTTCCGCCACGAGCAGTTCGACGCATACAAGGCAAACCGCAAGGGCATGCCGGATGAGCTTGCCGCTCAGCTTCCGCTTGTAAAGGAAGTGCTGGACGCGATGAATATCCCGCGCTTTGAGCTTCCCGGCTTTGAAGCTGACGACTTGATTGCTACGATTGCAAACAGGTGCGGTAAAAGCGGCTGGGACTGCGTAATCGTCACCGGCGACAGGGACAGCCTTCAGCTTGTCGACGATAAAACGACCGTAAAGCTGGTTTCCACCCGCATGGGGCAGACCGATTCCAAGAGCGTCACTCCCGCCGTGTTTCTTGAGGATTATGGTTTTGAGCCTCGCCAAATCGTGGATTTAAAGGCGCTGATGGGCGATTCCTCGGACAACTATCCGGGAGTTGCCGGAATAGGGGAAAAAACCGCCCTTGATCTTATACGGCGTTTCGGAACCGTAAAGGAGATATACGAGAACCTTGAAACGCTCGATATTAAGGATTCTATCCGTAACAAGCTGCGCAGCGGCAAGGCCGACGCGGAGCTTTCGTACAGGCTTGCTGAGCTTCAGTCGGACGCGCCGCTGGACTTTACGCCCGAGACGTGTGCTCGTAAGCCCGCAAACAGCGAGGCTCTCTTTTCAATTTTCAAAAAGCTTGAATTCAATAAGTTTATAGAAAAATTCGGGCTTTCACCAACGTCCGCTCCGGATTCAGAGGTTAAGGTTGCTGTTATCTCGCCCGAAATTGAGAACATTTCAGATGCCGAAGCGCTTTTGGCCCTGCTTGAAAGGTGTAAAAGCGCAGAATTCGTATCATTTATTTGCCGTGACGGCCTGAACACTATCGAAATCTGCGACGGCAGGCGCATAGGTGTCGTCGTTTGGGGCGCCTGCGGCGAGAATTACAATGGCTTCCTGCGCGGCTTTTTCAGCTCCGACGTCAAGAAGGTATCCCACAACATCAAGGACATCATGCGCCTGCTTATAGAAGAAGGGCTGCCGCTCGACGGCTTCGTGTTTGATACGGCTCTCGCCGCCTATCTTCTCTCCCCGACCGACAGCAAGTATGAGCTTTCGGCGCTCTCCTCGCGCTATTTAGGCGCAGAGCTGCCTGATGCGGCAGCGGTATTCTCGCTTTATGAAGTGCTCAGGGACAAGCTTTCAGAGCTTCAGATGGACAGGCTGTATTACGATATCGAGCTTCCGCTCTGCGAGGTGCTTGCGGATATGGAGCACGAGGGTTTTCTCGTAGACAGGCGTGCCCTCTCCGACTTCGGCGAGTCGCTTACCTCCGAAATTGACAAGGTGCAGGCGAGGATTTTTGAGCTTTCGGGCACAGAGTTTAACGTCAATTCTCCGAAGCAGCTCGGCGAGGTGCTTTTCGAAAGGCTCATGCTCCCCTCCCCGAAAAAGACGCAGACAGGTTATTCAACAAATATCGAGGTGCTTGAAAAGCTTATAGACAAGCATCCTGTCATACGCGAAATAATCACTTACCGTGAGCTTACAAAGCTAAAATCCACCTATGCCGACGGCCTGTTGAAGGTCATTGCCCCAGACGGGCGGATCCACACCAGTTTTCAGATGACCGTGACCGCGACCGGCCGTCTTTCCTCCACAGAACCTAACCTTCAGAACATTCCCATAAGGCGCTCGCTCGGCGGCGAGCTGCGCAGGATGTTCATCGCCTCGCCCGGGAAGGTTCTGATAGATGCCGACTATTCGCAGATCGAGCTTCGAATCCTCGCGCACATCTCTGGTGACGAAGCGATGATAAATGCCTTCAAAAACGGCGAGGATATCCACCGCTTCACGGCGTCCCAGGTATTCAACGTCGCCTTTGAGGACGTGACGCCCCTTCAGAGAAGCAGGGCGAAGGCCGTAAACTTCGGCATAGTCTACGGCATCTCTGCCTTCTCTCTCGCCAAGGACATTTCCGTATCGGCGGGCGAGGCGAAAAGGTATATCGAAAGCTACCTTGAAAAGTACCGCGGCGTTAGAAACTATATGAAAACTGTCGTCGAAGAGGCCAAGCGCGACGGCTATGTAACGACGCTTTTCGGGCGCAGGCGTTATCTGCCGGAGCTGAAATCCAAGAATTTCAACATACGCTCCTTCGGCGAGCGCGTCGCCCTAAATACCCCGATACAGGGCACTGCGGCGGATATCATCAAGCTTGCGATGATAAGGGTATACAACCGGCTTAAAAAGGAAGGCCTGAAGTCGAAGCTTCTTCTCCAGGTACACGATGAGCTTATTGTCGAAGCGCCCGAGAACGAGGCCGAAGCGGTGAAAAGGCTGGTAGACGAGGAAATGGAGGGAGTCATCTCCCTTTCCGTCCAGCTTCCCGCCGAGGCGCACAGCGGAAAGAACTGGCTTGACGCGAAATGAGGTAAAAACGTGTTTCGGATACTTAAGATGGAGCCTTCTCACCTCTCGGAGGCAGCCGAGCTTGAAAAGCTTTGCTTTTCCGCCCCTTGGTCGGCAGGCATGCTCCTCGGCGAGCTTAAGAACCCCCTCTCGCACTACATTGCCGCGGTCGCAGACGACGGCGCGCTTATCGGCTACGCCGGTATGCAGGCCGTGCTGGACGAGGGATATATCGCGAATATTGCTGTCAGCCCCGACCACCGCAGAAAGGGTGTGGCGGGCGCGCTGATAGGTGAGCTGATAAGCCACAGCCTTAACCAAGGGCTTTCTTTTTTGACTCTCGAGGTGCGTGAGAGCAACTACCCTGCAATATCCCTATACAAAAAATTTGGTTTTGAGAAGGTCGGACGCCGCAAAAACTATTACCGGCTACCGACCGAGGACGCAATACTCATGACCCGCGTCTTCCTCAACGAAAGGAATGAAGAACCTTGATAATCCTCTCGGTTGAATCCTCCTGCGATGAAACCGCCGTAGCCGTCACAAAAGACGGTCGCGAGGTCCTTGCGGACGAAATATACTCTCAGGTCGACCTCCATGCCGTTTACGGCGGCGTCGTTCCGGAGCTGGCTTCCCGCAGCCATATTGAAGTAATAACCCGACTCGCCGAATCCGCTCTCAGGAAATCTGGAATCAAAAAAAGCGATATCGACGCCGTCGCTGTCACCTACGCCCCGGGGCTTATAGGCGCGCTGCTCGTAGGTCTCAACTTTGCAAAGTCCGTAGCCTCTGCCCTCGGTGTTCCGCTTATCCCGGTACACCACATAAGGGGCCATATAGCGGCAAACTACATCGCGTACCCAGAGCTTAAACCTCCCTTTATTGCCCTTGTCGTTTCGGGGGGGCACAGCCTTATCTTAGACGTGCAGGACTATACCAGAATGCGGATACTTGGCACGACGCGCGACGACGCGGCCGGAGAATGCTTTGATAAGGCCGCCCGTGTGATTGGTATCGGTTACCCCGGAGGAGCGGCAGTAGACGTTTTGGCAAAGTCTGGCGACGATATGAAGTATTACCTGCCCCGTGCTAAGGTTGACGACAACCCGCTGGACTTTTCCTTTTCTGGACTAAAGACCGCCGTTATAAATATCGCTCACAACGCCTCTCAAAAGGGCGAGGAGCTTGACAAGGCTTCTCTCGCGGCTTCCTTTTCCGCTGCTGTCAGCGATTCCCTTATTCCCCGAGTTATGGAGGCAGCAAAGATGACCGAGCGCGATACTATCGTGTGTGCGGGCGGCGTGGCCGCTAACTCCCGCATACGCGAGGATCTCACGAAGGCCTGCTCCCTTGCCGGGAAAACTCTATACCTTGCGCCGCCGAAGCTTTGCGGGGATAACGGAGCTATGATCGGATGCCAAGGCTATTATGAGTATCTTGCAGGCAATATCGCCAAGGCGGATCTCAATGCCTATGCAACTATGGATGCTGACGATATATCCTTTTGAATTTTATTTTTCGATTCCCTGCAAAACCGTTTCTACTTTTCTAAATAATTGGCTGAAATGAATATAAAATTAATTATGTAAACATCTTTAAATAATAGCATAGCAAACAACAAGCGCTCCAGCCAATTACATTATTTTCCATAACAGCCCGGATCCTTTGTGGCATAAGCTTTTCAGCATTGTGGATAACTCTGTGGAGAATGTGAATAACTATTTGTAAATATGTTTATGCGCTTTGTTTATGTATACTTCCTTTTTCGGAGATTATCTAGTATTTGCTTATTTGACCCGTTAAAAAACAAAAAATGACGCTATTGTTTTTTAGATTTTTTTATCGCCTTAATTACGATTAATATTTAAAAGTTATACTTTTTGTTGCTTTATGTTTTATTTTTCAGAGGCCATAAGGAAAGTTTTCCTGCAAAATACAAAATGTAATCGTATTTTTTTATTGACTAAAAATATCGATTGTGCTATACTCGCATGTGTTGCGTTTTGATATTATTCAGACGGCGGTATACGCTGGCATAGCTCAGCCGGTAGAGCAGCTGATTCGTAATCAGCAGGTCGGGTGTTCGAGTCACCTTGCCAGCTCCAAGCCCGAAACCTTGAACTGGGTTTCGGGCTTCTTTGCATTAAGGTGCTTTCGAGTGCGGTATCCAGAGACCTTCGTCAGCTTCTTAATAGCTCCTGCAATAAGTCGGACTTTTGCTGTGCATCTCTTGTGCTCTTTGGTTTAAATATTTAAATATAAGCAAAACTGACATAAAAATCAAAAAACAGGAGGAACCAAAATGTTGGAGCATATAGCAATTTGGACTAATAATCTTGAGGGTATGAAGGATTTTTACTGTTCCTTTTTCAATGGGTCAGCAAACGAGAAATACTCAAGCGCTTCAGAGTTTCATCATAACTTTGAGTCTTATTTTATTTCATTCGGCGAAGGCAGTCGCCTTGAACTGATGCATATGCCAACCATACCCTCAGGGAGCAACGCAAACGGACATGAGTCAATCGGGCTTACGCACATTGCTTTCTCGATGGAAACCAAGGACGAAGTAGATAGTATAGTAAAAAAAGCACATAAATTGGGTATTCCTGTTGTTCTCGAACCTCATCAAACCGGCGACGGCTATTATGAGGCTTGCTTATTAGATCCTGACGGAAACCGTGTGGAGGTTACTGTATTGCCCGATTTAACCGCCGATTAAACCATATTGGACAGAAGCTTGGCGTTGCTTGGCATAATTAAAAAATTGCGATATATAAGACATTCTGAAATATTTAATTGTTTTTTTGTAAAAACATGATAAAATAATACTTAAAACCTATAAAATTGACATAATAACTTTTCAATGAGGGATAAGCATGCTAAGAATGAACGGTGTCTGTGTTACCGCGGTTGACGACAGCGGCAGCAAGGAAATATTGAATAACGTCACCATGACTTTGGAAAACAATAAAATCTATGTAATGACCGGGCCTAACGGCGGCGGGAAGTCCTCCATTGCCAAGGTGATTATGGGTATTTTCCAGCCTAGCGGCGGCCAGATTTTTTTAGACGATACAGACATCACCCATATGAGCATCACCGAGCGTGCAAAGCTTGGCATAGGTTACGCCTTTCAGGCGCCCGCGCGTTTCAAGGGCATTAGAGTTCGCGATCTACTCAAGCTTGCGGCAGGTGGCGCGAAAATAGACCAGTGTCAACTTTTGTACGACGTTGGACTTTGCGCCCAGGATTATCTGGACCGCGAGATAAACTCCACCTTTTCGGGCGGTGAACTTAAACGCATCGAGATTGCGAGCATACTCGCCCGCAATTTGAAGGTTGCGGTGTTCGACGAACCTGAGGCCGGCATCGATCTTTGGAGCTTTCAGCGTCTGACCGAAACCTTCGAGGCCCTGCACAGGAAGTACGATACTACTATCGTTATCATTTCACATCAGGAGCGTATTTTGAGACTTGCCGACGAGGTGATTCTCATCTCCGACGGTACCGTCGCCCGGAGGACAAGCCACGAGGAATTTCTCGGCGAGATTTCAATGATTGACAAAGACTGCCTGTGCAAGGAGAATTGTATAAAAGGGGGCGTGACGAATGCTGAATGCAGTCGATAAAAAGCTTCTGGAGGAAATTGCCGATCTGCACGGCGTTCCCCAGGGCGCTTACAATATAAGAAAAAACGGGGAGGGCATCAGCCGAAACACAACGGCGAACATAGACATTGTCACTAAAAAGGATAAGCCGGGCATAGACATTATAATCAAGCCCGGAACCAGGGGCGAAAGCGTGCATATCCCCGTCATACTCTCTAAAGAGGGTCTGAACGACGTTGTGTACAATACCTTTGAGGTTGGTGAAAACTCGGACGTCGTAATAGTTGCCGGCTGCGGCATTCATAACCCCGGCAGTGAGAAGGCCCAGCATGACGGTATTCATGAGTTCTTTGTCCGCAGGGGCGCCCGTATGAAGTACGTCGAAAAGCATTACGGCGAGGGCAACGGTACTGGAGAAAGGATCCTCAATCCGAAAACCATCATAGAAGTGGAAGAAAACGGGGTTGTCGAGCTCGAAATGGTTCAGATTAAGGGCGTCGACAGGACGGTTCGGGACACCAAGGTGATACTCCGCGAAAACGCTCGCCTTATAGTTACAGAGAGGTTGCTGACCTATCGTAGCCAGACCGCCGATTCAATAATAACCGTTGAAATGGTTGGAGAGGACTCGAGCGCCCAGATTATTTCCCGCTCCGTGGCTCAGGACGATTCAGAGCAGGTCTTCCACCTCAATCTGCGCGGATACAAAAAGTGCCGCGGACACATACAGTGCGATTCAATCATAATGGACAACGCAAAGGTCGCATCCATCCCCGAGATTTCCGCCTTCCACTCCGACGCGCAGCTTATTCATGAGGCAGCTATCGGCAAAATCGCCAACGACCAGCTTGTTAAGCTTATGACTCTGGGTCTTACGGAAAAAGAGGCGGAGGATACGGTTTTAAAAGGATTCCTGGGATAAAGCTAAACGCCTTCTGATTCAAGAGGGCGTTTTTTGCCTATTTTCCAAACGCAGCACAGGTACCGTCTCTCCGGGATATAATAAATTGAAATAAATTGATTTGAATTTTGCCAAAGTTTAGGCAATATGGAGGTCAAAATGATAACCGAAAACATAATTGATATTATCGGGAACACTCCCATGGTCAGCCTAAAAAAGCTGACGGGACTTAACATCTTCGCAAAAGCCGAATATTTCAACCCCGGCGGCAGCATAAAGGACAGAGTTGCAAAATACATGATCGAGAGGGCTGAGGAAAAAGGCCTCCTCAAGCCCGGCATGACGATAATGGAGCCGACATCTGGCAATACCGGCATCGGTCTTGCGCTGGTAGGCGTTCAAAAGGGATATAGGGTAATAATCGTTATGCCGGAAAATATGAGCGAGGAGAGAAAAAAGATTATCCGTGCCCTTGGAGCCGAGCTTATACTGACGGACGCAAAGGAAAGTATAGGCGGTTCGGTAGCTGAGGTTGAGAGGCAGAAACAGCTTAATCCAAACATTTTTGTTCCCCAGCAGTTTGAAAACCCCGATAACCCCCTCATTCACTATCTGACGACAGCGGAGGAAATATGGGCGCAGATGGATGGCCGTGTGGACGTATTTGTTTCGGGCCTCGGCAGCGGCGGAACTCTTCAGGGAGTCGGCAAATTTGTCAAGGAAAAGAACCCTGAAGCCAAAGTCATCGCGGTGGAGCCTAAAAACGTGTCAGCTCTCCTGGGGCACGAGCCGGGGCTGCACAAGATCCAGGGCATAGGTGACGGCTTCATTCCCGGAATCCTAGACACATCCCTCATTGACGAGGTGGTGGAGGTCACAGACGACGACGCGATAAACACTGCGAGGGCTCTGTCGAATAGGCAGGGCATTCTGGTTGGAACCTCTTCCGGTGCGAACGTATGGGCCTGCGTTCACATGGCAAATAAGTTCGGCAAGGATAAAAGGATAGTTACCATTTTGCCGGACAGAGTCGAGAGATACTTCAGCACCGCACTGATATAGCAAATGATAACAAGGGGCCAGCCCATCGACGGCTGACCTCTTTGATTAAAATACGCTGCACTCAGCTCAGATGCTGAATGCAGCGTTGTTTATTCCGGCGTATTATACTTTTTTAAGTCTGCACATCGGCTTCCCGTCTTTTATCTCTATTGTACCGTAGCAACCGTCGCGTATGCTGCCGGGATTCATGACATGGATGCCGCCCGACAGCTCGTATACCGCCTTATGCGTATGCCCGAAAAGAAGTATGTCGGCGGATGCCTTTCTGGCCGCGTCTATCGCCGTGGCGTAACCGTGCTTTACGTCATATATATGACCGTGGGTCATATATACGTTGACCCCCTCGATGATAAATGATCTTACCGCCTGTTCTTCCGCACTGAAGTCGCAGTTGCCCTTTACGCCCACAGCCGGAATCGGATAGTCTGCCCTAATACGCGCAAGGTCGAAAACACCGTCCCCGAGGTGCAGTATCATATCCGGCCTTTCTTTTAATATTGCAGTATTTATGAACTCATATTTACCGTGAGAGTCGGATAAAATTAATAATTTCATGGCTTCATTCACCTCTTCCGACCGATTGAATATACTGAAACTAGGATGATAGTGGAGGTATATAAATGAATAATGAATTTGAAGGCCTTGCCATCGATATGCTGAACGCAATGAACAGCGCAAAAATCTCGGAAAAGGTCCCCGACCTGAAGAATCTTGCCATGTCCGAAGACGGGCAGCGCATAAAAGAGAAGTTCGCCGACAGCGATCTGGTCCGCAAGGCCATGAAAAGCGGAGACACCGGCGATTTGCAGCGCCTCCTCAGCTCAGTCCTCCAAACAGAAGAAGGCCAAAGGCTTGCGAAACAAATCTCCGACATGTTTAAGTAAAAATTTTTCTGTGAAAGGTGAGCAATATGGGAGATTTTGAGGACAAAATAAATGATCTGCTGAAGTCGCCTGAGAGCCTGGAGCAGATAATTAAGCTCGCCCGCTCCCTTTCAGGAGAAAGCAACGAAAACCAAAGCGGCCCTCAGAGGGAGCCGGGCGAAAACCCTAATACTCATGGCAGCTCCGGCTTCCCCGAGGGATTTGACCCTCAGATAATGGGCATTCTAAGTTCGGTACTTAAGGAGTATAGCTCCCCAAGCGATAAAACCGCTTTGATTGCGGCAATAAAGCCCTATTTAAAAATTGAGAGGCGTCAAAAAATCGATAAGGCTATGCAGATAGCAAAACTTGCAAAGGTTGCAAAAAACGTTATACCCGAATTCGGAGGCTCAAGAAATGTATAACAGATATACATGCCGCTGCAAGGAATATTGCAGGACGGAGCCAAAGTCCGAGCCCTGCCGCCGCAATAACTGCGGCTATGATCCGCTGCCGCCGCCGCAGCAGCGGCACGCTCAGCGCACGGCTCCCGAATCCGGCAGTCCGCTCTCGTCGTTGCTGGGATTTCTGCCAAAGGATCTGGACTTTGGCGATATAATGCTTTTCACGATACTGTTTCTGCTGTTTCTGAAAAACGGCGACGAGGAATGCCTGATAATACTTGCAGTGATGCTTTTTATGAAGTAGACACTTCACTTTATTGTGATTTGATATATCAATCATAATAGTTCGCCACCGGCTAAAAGCGCCGCTGGCGTACTATTATTTTACGACAAAACGCTCTTCCCATCCGGAAGAACGAATTTGTCGTCCGGAGGGGGGCCGAGCGATACGTTTGCGGCAGTCATACTGTATATAAGCGTTTCGCCGTCATAGCTTTCGGCCGCGTAGAGCAGTCCGGTGGCGACTGAAATGTAGTAAATATCGGTATATCCCAGTTCTCCATGAGCCCTGACGAAGATGCAGGGCTCGTCGTTTTTCTGCGCAAAACCGGCCTCCAGGATATGGGTTTTGCTTATTTTAAGCACATCCTCATAAGTCGGTATCATCTGATAATCGTCGGCGGCGGTTTCGTTTCCCGGTTTGCCCGAATAATAATGGGATTCCCCGTCGTACCAAACGTAAAGCATATCCTGCGTTAATATAACTTCCTTTTTATATTTCGATTCCGAAGGCTTGATTGAAGTCCTGACGGTGCCCTTCCTTGACCACGTTGACACCTCGAACTTGGACTTGCCCCCTGACCATGCGGTTTCTATAACAATATCCTCAGAAAAGCTCTCAGGGCGCTTCAGTGTGCTTATTACGGCCTGTGCATTTTCAACTGTCACCTGCAACGAGGTTATGCCTGAATTATCGGAGTTTCCCGGATCTGAAGGATAATTTGCATCTCCCGTTACTGCCGGCGCAGGCAGCAGAACCTCCTCGGTATGCTCCGAACGGTAGGAAAAAATCAAGAACAGAGCTACTGCTAAAAAAACCAAAAAGGTGCCGGCCAAAGCGAAAACCATGGTTTTATTATGGCCCATATTCCCTTCCCCGGCTCCTTTCCCATTAAGTTAAAGGTCTTCTGCTTCTATGGTCTAAAATCCTCCGGTCTGTCGTCTCTGAAGCCGAAACTCCACAGGACCGCCTCGGCGATCCTCTCGCAGGCTCTGCCATCCCCATAAGGGTTTACGGCCTTTGCCATTTTATCGTAGCTTTCCCTGCTGGTTAAAAGATCGGCCGCAAGCTCAAAAATCTCGTTTTCATCGACGCCGGCAAGCTTTACAGTTCCGGCCGCAACGGCCTCCGGGCGTTCCGTTTCGCGCCGGAGCACCAGAACCGGCTTTCCAAGCGCCGGTGCCTCCTCCTGAATCCCTCCGGAGTCTGTCATAACCATGTAGCAACGAGACATAAGCGTATGCATTTCGACGGTGTCAAGCGGCTCTATAAGCTGCACTCTCGGAACGCTGCCGAGAATCTCGGAGGCAGCTTCGCGGACGACGGGACTTAGGTGCACAGGATAGATAATATGAGTATCCTCAAATGTTTCAGCTATCCTTTTGACGGCCCTGAATATGTTCCTCATGGGCTCACCGTAGTTTTCCCTGCGATGGCAGGTCATAAGTATGAGCTTTTTGGCCGAAAAATCCCGGCTCGCAAGAATTTTATCTGTAAAGTTATTTGTCTTGTCAACGGTATACTTCATTGCGTCTATGACTGTATTGCCAGTAATGAAAATCCCGTCGATTATTCCCTCTTTATTGAGATTTTCCGCATTGTTCCGGGTCGGACAGAAGTGCAGGTCGGCAATCGATCCGACGAGCTTCCGATTCATCTCCTCTGGAAAGGGAGAATACTTGTCATAGGTGCGAAGTCCCGCTTCGACATGTCCCACCTTAATTTGGGAATAAAAGGCCGCCAAGGCGCCCGAAAAAGTGGTCGAGGTGTCTCCGTGTACCAAAACGAGATCCGGTTTTTCCGTTTCAAATACCTTTTCCAGGCCTTTCAAAGCCCTGGTTGTAATATCGGAAAGCGTTTGTCCCTTTGCCATAATATCAAGATCGTAATCCGCCTTTATTCCGAAGGTATCAAGCACAGAATCCAGCATTTCACGGTGCTGGGCCGTGACGCAGCAAAGGCTTTCTATTTGGGGGCGCCGCTTAAGCTCCAAAACCAGTGGTGCCATTTTGATTGCCTCAGGTCTGGTGCCGAAAACGGACATAACTTTTATCTTATCCATTATAATTATCTTCCTCCGGCTATCTCTGCGAGGTAGTCTTACCGTCGCCGCTGCCGTTGTCTATTTCGCTGTCATTCTTCATACGTTCCTCGAAGTAAGCCTGATAAGTGGTTTTTGTTACAAATGCGGTCACCGCGATAGCCACTGCGAACGTTACGATTATCAGCACTGCCCTCATGACACCGCTTGTCGTCAGTACGACCGCAACCAGTCCGAGCACGGCGCTTACCGAGTACAAGATCGCCACAGCCTGCTTCTGGGAAAGGCCCATATCGATAAGACGGTGGTGGAGGTGCCCCCTGTCGGCGTGCATTGGGCTCTGGCCCTTGAGTATCCTTCTGAAAAAAGCGAAAGTGGTGTCGAAAAGCGGGAACGCTACGACGAGGAAGGGCACGACGAACGATACCAGCGCGTAGAACTTGAAAAGCCCTATAATCGAAACCGTCGCCAGAACGTAGCCCAAAAGAAGCGAGCCCGAGTCGCCCATAAATATCTTAGCAGGATTCATATTGTAGGGCATAAAGCCGAGGCAGGCTCCGACAAGTCCCGCCATAACTATCGCGATGTTGTTGTCCGCTACGACAATAGATATGACAAGCATTACAATGGAGCTTATTGCGGAAACGCCGACGGCAAGCCCGTCAAGCCCGTCTATGATATTAACCGAGTTGGTAATCGCTACTATCCAAAAAATCGTTATCGGTATTGAGAGGAAGCCCAGCGAGAAGAAATCGCCGGAGCCGAAGAAATTGAGCGTGGAAAGAAATTCTATTTTTACACCGTGGTATACGGCGATAAGTGCGGCGAGGATTTGGAATACAAGCTTTACCATTGCTTTAAGCTGCACGATATCGTCTATTACTCCGACTACGACAACCACGACCGCGCCCAAAAGCACGCCCTGAAGCTGTCTGTCGATAACCGAGAAAAGAACGACGCTTAAAACGAAACCGAGAAAAATCGCGAGTCCTCCCAGTCTTGGAATCGGTTGTTTGTGTATGCGCCTTTCGTCATCCGGGATGTCGATGGCGCCGACCTTATGCGCAAAGCTTTTTGCTATTGGTGTAGTGGCAAAGCTTATCGCGAATGCAACGGCAAGTGTAATTATCAAATTTAACAGGAATTTTGTCTCCTCGGACATGGTACCACTCCTTAGGATTATTATCTTTCAACAAAGCCGATCTTCTTATAAACCTTTCTGAGAGTCCTGGACGCGGCTGTCGCGGCGCGCTCGGCGCCCTCCCTGCAGATGGTTTCCAGATACGCCTTGTCTTTAATAAGGCGCTCGGCTTCCTCCCTGATTGGGCGGAGCATTTCCACGACGGCCTCCCCGACCTCGGTTTTGAAATCTCCATAGCCCTTTCCTTCGAACCGTGCCTCTATCTCGGCAAAGCTCTTGCCGGCGGCGACGGAATAGATCGTCATCAGGTTTGAAACTCCGGGCTTGTTGGAAGGATCGTACTTTACGCACATTTCACTGTCCGTAACAGCCCTTTTGAAGGAGCGCATGATATCCTCCGGCTTCTGCATCAGGAATATGCAGCCTCCGGGGTCCTTGTCCGACTTGCTCATCTTGTTTTCTGGCGCCGTAAGGCTCATTATCCTTGCCCCAACCTTCGGTATGAAGGGCTCCGGCATTTTGAATACGTCGCCGTATATGCCGTTAAACCTCTGCGCCACGTCGCGCGTAAGCTCGACGTGCTGCTTCTGGTCCTCGCCTACCGGCACAAGGTCGGTCTGGTACAGCAGAATATCCGCCGCCATCAGCGCCGGATAGGTAAAAAGGCCCGCATTGATATTGTCCGCGTTCTTCGTGCTCTTATCTTTAAACTGCGTCATGCGGGAAAGCTCTCCGAACATCGTATAACAGCTGAGAACCCACGCAAGCTCGGCGTGCGCGGAAACGTGGCTCTGAATAAATATCGTATTCTTTTGCGGGTCAAGTCCGCAGGCTATATACTGTGCAAGCTGCTCAAGCGCGCGGCGTCTCAGCTCCGCAGGATTCTGCCTGACGGTTATAGCATGCATATCGACTATGCAGTAGTAACAGTTGTAGTCCTCCGAGAGACTCACCCAGTTTCTTATGGCCCCGAGATAGGAACCGAGAGTAAGCTCGCCGGAAGGCTGTATGCCGCTGAAAATTACCTTTTTGTCATCCATTATGTTATCCTCTATTTCAGAAATTCATTAATGCACTCGCCCAATATGCGGCAGCCCTCGTCTATTTCCTTGAGGCTCGGCAGCGAGAAGTTCAGCCTGAAGCCCCTGTTCGACGGATCGGATTTTACGTCGAAGGTGGCTCCGGGCACGCAGGCGACCTTTTTGTTCAGTGCATATCTCCAAAGATCGGTGCCAGAATATCCCTCGGGGAGATCGCACCAGATGAAGAGTCCGCCGCCTGGCGTGGTATGCGTTACGCGCTTGTCGAAGTATTTGTCTATGCACTCAATCATGTAATCGCGCTTTTTGGTGTAGACCTCGCAGCAGTCCCTGATGTGCTCGTCAAGGTCAAAGCGCTCAAGGTATTTTGAAATGGTAACCATCATGAGCTGGTTTGTGCAGACATCCACGCCCTGCTTGGCGACTGTCATCTTGGATATGAGGTCTGCGGGCGCAATCGCGTAGCCGATGCGGATTCCCGGTGAAATAACTTTTGAAAAGCTTCCGGCATAAATAATATGGCCGGTTCTGTCCATGGCTTTCATGGGAGTAATAACCGGTGCTCCGGAATACGAAAGCTCAAAGTAGGGGCTGTCCTCGATTATTGGTACGTTATACTGAACCGCAAGCTCGTAGAGGCGCCGTCTGCGCTCCTCTGACATCGTTACTCCCATCGGATTCTGGAAGGTCGGGATGGTATATATAAGCTTTACGTTTTTTTCCGTCTTAAGCGCCTTTTCGAGCATATCAATCCTCATACCCTCGTAATCCATTGGTATGCCTACGATATTGGCCTTAAAAGAACGGAAGGTGTTCAGTGCACCGATAAAGCTGGGGTTCTCCGAAATCACCGTGTCGCCCTCGTTTACAAGGCATTTTGTCACGAGGTCGATAACCTGCTGCCCGCCGTGAACGATAAGAATCTCATCTCCCGGCGTGTCGATGCCGTACTTATTCTTCATGCGCTCACGTATCTGCTTCACGAGAGGGGGATAGCCCTCGGTAAGGCCGTACTGAAGAGCGACAGCCGCATTGTTTTTCAATACTTCAGTCGCCGCGGCCTCGATCTCCTTTGCCGGGAACAGGTCAGCAGAGGGATTCCCGCCGGCGAGAGATATTACCGTAGGGTCGGATGTATATTTAAGCATTTCGCGTATGGTCGACGGTTTAAGCGACATCATTCTTTCAGAACAAACAAATTCCATGCAAACACTCCCTGTTCTATTTTTATCAAGGTATTTTATCACAATATACGGTATTTGAAAATAGTTTTTTGGACTTTAGAGCCGCCCCTGCTTGACATCGCCCGCTAAATAAAATATTATTAACAATGTAAAAGCCGAAAAGGTTCCGCTTTTTTCGAGTGCACCGAAAGGAATGATCCAAAAGATGAGCAGCATCAATATGGCATGGTTCGACGAGATGGAAAGCCGAATTCCGAGGGGCGGGGTACGTACCCGCTTCGCTCCGAGTCCTACGGGCTATATGCACGTCGGCAATCTTCGCACCGCGCTTTATACCTATCTGATTGCCCGAAAGTACGGAGGCAAGTTTATACTTCGTATCGAGGATACAGATCAGGAACGCTACATTGACGGGGCGATAGACGTAATCTACAAAACCATGAAAAAGTGTGGCCTCGCCCATGACGAGGGGCCGGATATTGGCGGGCCGGTAGGCCCCTACACCCAAACGCAGCGCCGCGATTTCTATTTAAAATACGCCGAGCTTCTTATAGAAAAGGGCGGTGCGTATCGCTGCTTCTGTGGCAGGGACGACGCAGATGACGAAGACCCGTCCGACGAAAAGGCGATAAAAAAGTACGACGGACGCTGCAGCCGCCTTTCCGAACGGGAGATAGAGGAAAAACTCAAGTCCGGAGCTCCCTATGTTATCCGCCAGAAGATTCCCGAAGGAAAAACCACGTTCTCCGACATGGTTTTCGGTGAAATCACGGTTGAAAACGATACGCTGGACGACAACGTGCTTATAAAATCCGACGGACTGCCGACCTACAACTTTGCAAACGTAATCGACGATCATCTCATGGGCATAACCCACGTAGTCAGAGGTTCGGAATACCTCAGCAGCACGCCGAAGTACAACCTGCTTTATAAGGCGTTCGGCTGGGATGTGCCGAACTATATCCATTGCCCCCCCGTTATGCGTGACGCCCACAACAAGATGTCCAAGCGCCACGGAGATCCCTCGTACGAGGACCTGCTCCTGCTCGGATATCTTTCGGACGCTATTGTTAATTATGTTGCGCTGCTGGGCTGGAGTCCCGGCGGAGAACGTGAGATCTTTACGCTTCCCGAGCTTGTGGATGTTTTTGATATCGGCGGCATATCAAAATCCCCCGCTATTTTCGATATTGCCAAGCTCAATTACTTTAACAGCGAATATATTCGCGCTATGAGTCTTGATGATTTCCACAGGCTTGCCCTGCCTTATATAAAGTCCTCGGTAAAAAAATGTACCGATACCATGGCGATAGCCGAAATACTTCACCAGCGCTGCGAGAAGCTGACCGACATTCCTGATAAACTAGACTTCTTTGACAGGCTTCCCGAATACGACAAATCTCTGTATATAAACAAAAAGTCAAAAACAGACGAGTCAGTATCCCTTAAAATGCTAGAATCAGCCCTTCCAGTGCTGGAGGATATAGACGACTGGACGCATGAAGGCGTCCACAACGCTCTTTTCAGCCTTGTCGAAAAGCTCGAAGTCAAAAATGCGACCCTGCTCTGGCCGATCAGAATAGCGGTTTCCGGAAAGGCTGTGACGCCTGGAGGCGCCGTTGAGATTTGCCATATCCTAGGAAAGGAAGAAACCATTTCAAGAATTAAGAGCGGAATCAAAAAATTGAACTCCGCTACCCACTAAAAAGCAATTCCATATCTTTCTCTGAATAAATCACCCTTTTACGGTAAATCTAACCGAAAGGGGTGATTTTTTTGCGCAAAAAAAACATATTGCTTATAAGCTATCTCATAGCCGCGGTTTTTGCGTTCGGCGGCATGTCATATAAGAACCGCCTTGACATTGAAAGGTACGACCGTTTTATAAACAACGCCTATCAGCGATCCTTCACAGAGTTGGTTTCGTCCATAAACGAAATTGACACCGCTCTTTCAAAGGTGAAATACTCCACAACCGCTCCGATGATAAACGCAATAACCACACAGATATTCGGAAAAGCCATGGCGGCCCAAATGTCCCTGGGCGAGCTCCCGTTTTCAGACATTGACCTGACCGAAACAGCCGGCTTTATAACCCGGGTCGGCGATTATGCCTACGCTTTGTCGGTGCTGACCGCCGGCGGCGACATGCCTCTGCAAAAGGATATGGAAAACCTTCAAAGCCTTTCGCTGACAGCGGCTGCTCTTTCCTCCAAGCTTACGCAGATCGAAGCCGAGGTCGGCCATGGCACGATGTCGATTTCAAAGCTGAAAACTTCTGAAAAAAGGGTTGACCGCACCGAGGAAAACGCATCTCCCACCACCGTCGGCGACAGCTTTAAGCTTATCGAAAGCGAATTCCCGGAAATTCCGACGCTCATATACGACGGTCCCTTCTCGGGGCACGTCGAAGCCCAAAAGCCGCTTCTTATCGACGGCATGCCAGAAGTAGACGCTGAGACCGCGCGTTTGAAAGCTGCAGAGTTTCTCGACGTTCCGCTTGAAAAAACTTCAAGTATAGGAAACAGGGGCGGCAGGATTCCGGCCTACCTCGTAAACGCCTCGACCGACCGCGGCGATGTGACCGTCGTCGTCACCAAACAGGGCGGCGTTGTTCTCAGCGTCATCGATGGTTTTTCCGCCGACGCGGCAAACATTTCTCCCGAGGGGGCCGTCGATATCGCCAAAAACTTTCTGGCCGACCACTGGTTCCCCGAAATGCACAGCAGCTATTGGACCGTAAACAACAACGTGGCTCTTATCAATTTTGCGTCGGTGCAGGACGGCGTAATATGCTATCCCGACCTTGTCAAGGTATCGGTATCTCTCGACACGGGTTCGATCATTGGCTTTGAGGCAGTCGGCTATGTCACCAACCATACGATGCGAAACCTCCCGCAGGTTATAGTCCCCGAAATTGAGGCAAAAAAGGTAGTTTCCCCCTCGCTAACAATCCTGTCGCACGCTCTAACCGTCATTCCAACCGACGGCAAGCTTGAGGTGCTCTGCCACGAATTCAAATGCCTCTCGCCCGAAGGGCGCCACTACCTTATTTATGTCGATGCCCAGACCGGAAAGGAAAAGAAAATCCTCATCCTGCTTGAGGACGAGGGCGGAACTCTGACGATTTGAAAATGGGGGCTGCAAAATGCAGCCCCTGATTATATTTTATTCTCCGTGCTCCTCTGCTTCCCGGATTTTTCGGACAAGGTACTTTCTGAATGCTGCATATATTGCGGCGGATATTATGATTGGGACAACTCCGAGCAGGAAAAGCGTGGAGTACGCATGACCCGTGGTTGCATAGGCACTAATCAGTGTGCCGCCAATTATGGGACCGAAAAATTGCCCTATATCTATCCCGATGAAAACAGTATTACTCGCGGCTCCCCGCTTGATACGCGGTACCACCTGAAGACAGAGCGACTGGAAAACCGGGAAGGACGCTCCGAAGCCGAGTGAGGACAATACCGCGCTTATATAAACCGCCGTCATACTCTGCGCCTTCCACAGCATCAAAAAAGATGCGATGTATAAAAACACGCTTGGATAGATGATTGAAGACGCTCCAAAGCGGTCGACTATTTTCCCGGACACCGGCCTTGTAACAAGAGTAAAGGCAGCGTAAATCGTGAAAAATGTTCCGACCCCCGCAAACCCCTTCTCGGCGGCATAGGGCACCATATAAGTGTTGGGAATTGAATATGCGATAAAGTTGAACATCATGCAGAGCGCCAGCGGGATTGCCGGCGGAGAGATAATATTCCTGTACCATACCCCTGCCGCGGCGATTTGTTTTCTGCTTGTCTTTTGGGGATCTATCAGAAAAGCGGGTATCAACGAAACGACAAAGAGCGCTGCGGACGCATAGAATATAGCCTTGAATCCAAAAGCCTCTCCGTAACGCGCTTTCCCGAAAGCATTGAGAGCCAGTCCTATCGACGGGCCAACAGCCGTTGCAACGGTTCCCGCGATACTGTAAATGCCGATGCCGGACCCCAGCTTTTCCTTTGGAATGTTGTCGCCTACGATCGTCATAATAAGAGAGCCGATGATACTGAACTGAATGCCCTGTAAGACTCTGGCCACAACGAACATGGATATGTTGTTGAAAACGGCGTATACAACATTAAAAACTATTCCGAGTACCGCGCTGAATATGAGCAGATGCCTCTTGTCAAATCTTACTATCGCTGGCCCTGAGAAAGGTCTCATCAGATTTGCGACTCCGAAAAGCATCCCGGTAAGGAATCCCACTGTCATGGCGTCTGCACCCAGAAAATTTGTGTAGGTCGTGATAAGAGGATTGGCTATGGCTGAGGATGTCGTCATTAATGCCTGGCATAGTACGGCGCAAATAAAGGTGCGGTTCCATAATCTCTGCTTTTTTTCTTCTGATTCCATATATTCTCCTGAAATGATCTGCTGATTTCAATAAGACCGACATCCCGTTTGGTTTTATTATTACTCGTCGTCTTCTTCGGATCCGTCGTCCTCTCCGTCAGGTGCAAAGAACCTGTCGCCAGGCGCCGTGCCGTTAATAAGCTGCATCTCCTGCCACTGGGCCTTGGTAATAAGAAGCTGCCTCGGCTTTGAGCCCTCAAACGGGCCTACTATACCTCGGTCCTCCATCTGATCGACAAGCCTTGCGGCTCTGGAATAGCCCAGCTTGAGTCTCCTCTGAAGCATTGAAACGGATGCCTGTCCGGATTCAAGAACCACCTCGATAGCGGCGGGCAAAAGCTCGTCTCCATCGTCACTCTCGCAGTCGAGCGCACCGTCGGAACTCGCTCCGGACTTCTTTTCCTCCGCCGCCTTTTCGATATGGTCGATGATCTCGTCGGAATACTGCGGAGCTCCGCTTTTCTTAACGAACTCTACGACCGCCTCCACCTCTTCCTCGCTGATAAGCGTTCCCTGTACGCGCATCGGCTTTCCCGATCCAAGCGGGAAATAAAGCATGTCGCCGCGCCCAATCAGCTTTTCGGCGCCCGGAGTATCCATGATTATACGGCTTTCAAGCTGGGATGCGACCGCGAATGCGATACGCGATGGTATGTTGGCTTTCATAAGTCCCGTTATTACGTCGGCGGAGGGACGCTGAGTCGCGATTATAAGGTGCATACCGGCCGCTCTCGCCATCTGGGCGATACGGCAGATGGACTCCTCCACCTCTTTAGCCGCCGCGATCATAAGGTCGGCAAGCTCATCTATCAGTATAACCACCTGCGGCAGCTTCTGGCGCTCGGGATCCTTGTCACAGGCGGCGTTATATGTAGTAATATTCTTTACGCCTATTTCCGAAAACAGCCTGTAACGCTTCATCATTTCAGTAACGGCCCACTGAAGCGCTCCCGCAGCCTTTTTAGGATCCGTAACGACCGGTATCAGCAGGTGCGGGATGCCGTTATAAACTCCAAGCTCTATCATCTTCGGGTCGATCATTATAAAGCGGACTTCCTCGGGCTTTGCCTTGTAAAGCAGGCTGATAATAAGCGAGTTCATGCATACGGACTTACCGCTTCCCGTGGTGCCGGCGATAAGCATGTGCGGCAGCTTTTCGATATTGCCGACGACACATTTTCCCGCTATATCCTTGCCTATTGCAAAGGTCACCTTTGAGGCCGCGTTTCTGAACTCCTGCGATTCGATAAGCTCACGGATAAAGACCGTGCTTACGAGCTTGTTCGGCACCTCGATGCCGACTATCGAAATCTTATCCGGTATCGGAGCGATGCGCACACCGGATGTGCCGAGCGAAAGTGCGATGTCGTCCGCAAGGTTTGTAAGCTTGTTAAGGCGCACCCCCTGATCCAGCTCGACCTCGTAACGCGTAACAGTCGGTCCCCTTGTAATATTGGAAATTTTCGCGTTTATTCCGAAGTTGTGCATGGTAGCTTCAAGACGTCTGGCGTTTATGCTCATTTCGCTGTCGCCGGCAGTTGACGCAGTATGCCTTACCTCGGTCAGGAGATTTACCGGCGGGAATATATAGTCGTCGGAATGTGCCATATTCTGCTCGATTGTTTTGGCGACCGACTTCTGTTCCGCGGCTATCTCTTCCTTTTTGGGCTTTGCCGGTTCAATTGCCTGCTCGACATTGAACGGAGGCATGTCCGGCTTTATTTCCTGGACGGTTTTTGCGGCCGGCTCCGCCGCGAAAGCCCTGTCCGGAGGCGCGGCGCCGGGGTTTTTATTAAAGAATGTGGTTTTCTTCTTGTCGGCAAGCGGAGGATCGTCCACTGGGATGTCTATGGCCTTTTTTATTGCCGTAAACTCAGTATCCCTCGCGTCCGGTACATATTCCGTCCTCTGGGAAACACGCTTTGCTGGCACTTCCTCCTCAACAGGCTTATACTCACGTTTAGGATGGTTTTTCTTAAAATCGGCAAGCGCGGACGGCGTTATGTGCAACGCAGCCATCGACAGAATTACGAGCAGCAGCGCCACTATAATCACCCCGCAAATAAGGCCGAGCATTTTTATCAGGCCGACCGCGAGAAGGCCGCTTATAACGCCCCCGCTTCTCAGCGCGATTCCGTCGCTATACAGAAGCTTAAGTATTCCTCCCGTCCACTCGTAATCCACCCTGCACAGGGCAAAATGAAGAATTATGCCCAGCACGGGTATTATCGAAAGCGTGCAGGTAACCCTGAGTCTCACGGGACGCCCCCTGTGGAACGCAAGAATGTAGGCGCATCCTAAAAGACATATCGGCATTATATAAAAGCCCAATCCGAATAATCCGGTTCCGATCGTCCGGACGAGTTTTATAAACCATGCTTCGCTTCTGAAATAGCCGAAAACCGAGCATATGCCAAGAAACAGGCAAACCGCAGCCCCGATCTCCCTGCGCTTCGGGGGCTTATCGTTTACGTTATTCGTTTTTCTTTTCTGAACTTTCTTTCGTGCAGCCATTTTTACACTCCTTAGGCAGCGGAAACTATCCGGAATTAAATATCCGTGCCGCGTGGGACTATACTATAACCGTAAGTATGATCGTAATAAGTCCTACGGCCCAGCAATAATATGCAAATCCGCCGAACTTATCCTTCTTAGATATGTACTTTACCAGATTTATAGCAAAGTAGCCTGATACAGATGCTACCACCACGCCTATCAGGTAAACCGGAATAAGCGAGAAATCGACCCCCGCTTTCAAAGCCTTGAAAAGGCTCAGCAGATTAGCCCCCAGTATTGCCGGAATGGACATAATAAACGAAAACTTAACCGCAAACTCACGATCAAAGCCCTGAAAAATACCGGCCGAGATCGTCGACCCTGAACGCGAAAGGCCGGGAACGATAGCTATCGCCTGCGCTATGCCGACAATCAGAGCGTTGCCCATCGTGGCGTTCTTTTCGTTCTTTTTGCCGTGAACGACCTTATCGGATACGAAAAGCAAAATCCCGGTCACTATAAGTGCAAACCCTATGAAAAGAGTATTACTGTAAAGCTTTTCTGCATAATCGTCAAAGAATACGGCGACGAAAAGCGGGAGCGTCGCGACGATAACCATTATGAGCAGCCGCGCCGAGGATCTTGTTTTCGCTTCGCCCTCCCTTTTGCCGCCGCCCCTTCTGAACAAGGCTGCAAATGCCCTGATGATATCCGCAATATCCTTTCTGTAAACTATGCACACCGATACAAGAGTCCCGAGATGCAGAAGCACATCAAAAAGCAGATGGCTTTGCTCGACATTCTCCATACCGAACATATTCTGAAGAATAGAAAGATGTCCTGAACTGGATACGGGCAGGAACTCAGTTACGCCCTGTACCAGACCCAAAAATACCGCAAACCAAATTTTCAAGATAATAACCTCCGTTTTCGCAGACCGTATGCTCAGCCCCGCGCCAAAGTAGTACAGGCAATCGCATATTAATTATACTAACATGTTTTAGAAAAAAGCACAACAATTTAATAGGAAAAAGCGGCACGGGTTTCGCCCGTGCCGCTCTAAAACGACTCTGAATTATTATCTGTTTGTTACGGTGACTCTTTCAACAAAGGTATGGCGGATGGGCTCCCATGTAACCTTTTTGAACAACGCGGCTATCGCGATAGGCATGTATGTGAACATAAATATCGGGAAAGTGAACAGATAAACTATCTTCTTCAGGTTGCTGCAGTATATATACTTCCACTCGGTTATCGTTGTAATCAGCCCGAAGAAGAACAAAGTAAAGTATATGTTCCTTGCGGCCGCCCAAACCTCGAGTATAGAAGTAATGGCTATTACCTTGTAGCCGAACAGCGAACCGTATAAAAATGCGCTGAAGTTGATAACCACCGTCAAAATCGTAAGCAAGGTGGCGGGCGCTATGTTTGCAAACATATCATAGCAGTTAAATCCACCCTTGTGGAATATCCCCTTGAAAAGATTGACTCCGTAATTAGCCATAACCTGATAGAAGCCCTTTGTCCAGCGCATTCTCTGCTTCCATGAGGTCTTGAAGTTGATAGGTTGCTCGTCATATAGAATGGCGGATTCGCAGTATCCGAACACCTCGCCCTCTATTACCTTGGCGATGGTAAATTCGATATCCTCGGTCAGGAGGTTGTACTTCCAACCGCCGTCCTTTTCGAATATCTCGCTCGATACAAGGAAGCCTGTTCCAGAAATTGCACAGCTTGAATTGCAAAGCATTCTCGAGCCGTTGAGGTACTTGGACTCGCGGAGATACCAGAGGGAATATCCCGCTGAGATCCAGTTTGAACCGTAGTTCTTCGAATTTCTGTAACTCGTTACGACACGGTATCCCTTATCGAACACGTTATTGATTTCTCTTATGTAGTTTTCGTCGAGAAGGTTGTCGGCGTCAAATACCATATAGCCTTCATAATGACGTATTCCGCATGTATTCTTAATGTGGTCAAAAGCATAGTTGAGGGCGTATCCCTTGCCGATTTTCTGGAGGTTGTGCCTCTCTATCACCATGTCCGCGCCATGCTGTCTGGCAATCTCCGCAGTATCGTCGTCACAGTTGTCCGCGACAATAATTATGTCAACAAGCTCAGAGGGATAATTCTGCGCCTTTATGCTGTCGATAAGCGCGCCGATTACCGCGCTTTCGTTTCTCGCCGCTATCAGAACCGCATACTTATGCAGCTTATCTGCCTGAAATTTGGGCATCTTCTTAATAAGCCGCACAAATACATATCCGAACTGATAAGCATAAAAAATGAAAAACAGCACAAAAATTGTCAAATTCATATACTTTAGCCACTGTATCATAATATTGCCTTTCATATCCCTTAGGGGTCTTATAATTAATATTCTCTTCCGTCACTGTGTAGTATAATACCGTGCTCGATAAATTTCAACTAAAATATTTCAAACCCTTAACATTTTTATTAATTCAAGTTTACAATTTACTTTTTCATAGTAGCATATCCCGGGTCTCTATATGTTACATAATTATTAATTTTTTTTAAATTCGCGTAACACCGGTCCGTTTTATGCCGACATACCTCCACAAAGCGAGGCGAATCGGATAAAAACCCGGCAAATCAAAATATCCGTACGTTCAAATATGGTTGAACATACGGATATTTTATTAAAATCGGTTAACAGTCTGTTACGAGGCTTTTTCAAACTGGCTGTTATAAAGCTCGGCGTAAAAGCCTCCCTTTGCGAGCAGCTCCTCGTGCTTTCCGCTTTCGACGATATCGCCGTCGCGCATAACGAGAATTATGTCGGCGTTTTTAATTGTCGATAGGCGGTGCGCGATTACAAACGAGGTGCGGCCCTGCATCAGCTTATCCATTGCCTCCTGAACAAGTATCTCGGTGCGCGTGTCTACTGAGCTTGTTGCCTCGTCGAGAATAAGCAGCGGCGAATTTTCGATCATGGCGCGGGCGATAGTGACAAGCTGCTTCTGGCCCGCCGACAGGTTCGCCTTGTCATCCAGAATCGTATTGTATCCGTGCGGCAGCGTGCGTATGAAGTGGTGAAGCCCCACGACCTTGCAGGCTTTTACAACATCCTCGTCAGATACGCCCTTTTTGCTGTATATAATGTTTTCCTTGATCGTTCCCTCGAAGAGCCATGTGTCCTGAAGCACCATGCAGAACAAGTCGTGCACATTTTCCCGGGAGAGGCTTGAGATGGGCACGCCGTCTACCAGTATTTCCCCGCTGTTCATTTCATAAAAGCGCATCAGCAGGTTTACCATCGTCGTTTTGCCGGCGCCCGTGGGACCGACAATAGCCACCTTCTGCCCCGCCTTAATTTCGGCGGAAAAATCGTTTATTATAATTTTTTCCGGATTATATCCGAAGTGAACATGACTGAAGGTCACATCACCTCTCGCGGTTTTAAGCTCGGCGGTGGCCTTCTGCTCGGGCATCTCCTGCTCTCTGAGGAAATCAAAAACGCGCTCTGACGACGCGGCCGCGGATTGCAGACTTGTCGCGGCCTGAGCAATCTGGGAAAGCGGCTGCGTAAACAGGCGTATATAGATCATAAACGCGACGATGACGCCGAAGCTGATCTTCCCGTTCATCGCAAGCGAGGCTCCGACTACACAGACCGCAGCATAACCTAAGTTTCCTATGAATACCATAATAGGCATCATAAGGCCCGACAAAAACTGCGATTTCCAGTTGCTCTCATAAAGCCTGTCGTTGATGTCGTCAAAGGTTCGTTTTGCGGCCTTTTCCCCGTTATAGGCCTTCACGATATTGTGTCCGGAGTAAATTTCCTCAATATGCCCGTTAATTTCTCCTAGATGCTTCTGGTTCCTCGAAAAATACTTCTGCGAGTTTTTCATTATTGCCGTCATCGCCAAAAAGCCGATAAGCGTGGCCAGTACGGCGGTCAGGGTCAGTATCACGTTGTTTATCAGCATCATCACAGCCGAGCCCACCAGCATCGTAAGGGATGTTACCAGAAGGCCGATGCTCTGGTTGAGAGACTGCGATATCATATCCACGTCATTCGTGACTCGGCTCAGAATGTTGCCGTAGGTGGTCGAATCGAAGTATCTGAGCGGAAGTCGGTTAATCTTTTCAGAAATGTCGGTACGCAGCCCCTTTGAAATTTTCTGGGTAACGTATGCCATTATCCGCCCCTGAATGAAGGTCAGCAGCGCTCCGGCCACATAAAGTATGAGGAGCGTCGTGCATATCCTTACGATTTTGTCAAGATCGATTCCGCCTTTCATCATACCTTCCATGATGGTGTTTGTCACAGTCTTCAGCCAATCAGGCCCGATCAGTGAAAACACCGTTCCCGCCACTGCGCATAAAACGGCAATCAGAATCGCCGGTATATATTTACGGGAGTAAGCAATCAGACTTCCGATTGACCTTTTGAAGTCCTTTGGCTTTTCACCCGGCCGCATTGCCCCCGGCCCCCCCATGGGTCCGCCGCGTTTTGGGCTTTTCTGGCTATCCGAATAATTGTTGCTCATGCGCCGAGTTCCTCCTTTGAAAGCTGAGAATAAGCTATTTCCCTATAAACATCGCAGTTTTTCATAAGCTCATCGTGAGTGCCGATCCCTGCGACCTTTCCTTCGTCAAGCACTACGATGCGGTCCGCGTCGCGAATGGTTCCTATGCGCTGCGCGACGATGAGGCTTGTAACCCCCGCTGTTTCCTTTTTCAGCATAGCTCGGAGCATTCTGTCCGTTCTGTAATCCAAAGCTGAAAAGGTATCGTCAAAAATGTATATCTCGGGCCTTCTGTATATAGCGCGCGCGATGGAAAGGCGCTGCTTCTGTCCGCCGGACACGTTGGTTCCGCCCTGTGAGATGGGGGCGTCATAAGTTCCTTCCATTTTCTCCACAAATTCCGTTCCCTGGGCGACGTATACAGCCTTCCTGATACTCTCCGCCCTCTCCTCATCGGTTTCAGCTCTTCCGTTGTCCCCGTAAGCCACGTTCGAACTGACGGTACCGGAAAAAAGAACCGCCCTCTGCGGCACATAGCCGAGCTTATTATGAAGCGCCTCCTGAGTGTAGTCCCGGACGTCTATGCCGTCGACAAGCACCTGTCCCTCGGTCACGTCATAAAAGCGCGGGACGAGGTTGATAAGCGTGCTTTTGCCGCTGCCGGTGGAACCTATGAAGGCCACCGTCTCGCCCTTGCTCACCTTAAAGCTAACATCGTGCAGAACATAATCCTCGGCGTCGGGATACTTGAAGCTGACGTTTCTAAATTCTATTTCGCCGGCAACCCCCTCCTGGGACTCGGTAACGCTTCCGTCGAGGATTTTAGGCTTTGTTTCAAGCACCTCGTTTATGCGCTTCGCGGATACCGATACCCTGGGAGCCATGATGAATATCATTGTCAGCATCATAAAGGATATGAGCACCTGCATGGCATATCCCGAAAAAACGACCATGTTCGAAAACAAGGCGACTTTATCGGCCGGAGCCGCGGCGTTTATAAGGAACGCACCTATCCAGTAGATACCGAGTGTAAGTGAGCTCATTATAAAACGTACTCCGGGGTTAAAAATAGCCATTGCGCTTTGAACTGCAAGGTTGTTTGATGTGAGCGCTTCGTTTGCGGCCTCAAACTTCTCTTCCTGGTACTTTTCTGCGTTATAGGCGCGTACCACTCGGATGCCCGTCAGGTTTTCGCGCGTAACTCGGTTCAGATTATCGGTCAGCCACTGTATCTTCTTAAATTTAGGCAAAGCGTAAGCCATCACCGAACTAAGCATAATAATCAGCAGCAGCACACATCCGCCCGTAAGCGCCGTCCACTCCCAGCTTTTGCTCGAAATTTTGAATACTGCCCAAACGGCCATAATCGGAGATTTGATCGCAATCTGCATACCCATTGCCACCATCATTTGTATCTGGGTTATGTCGTTGGTGGAGCGGGTAATGAGGCTTGCGGTTGAAAAGCCATTGATTTCCTCCATTGAGAATGCTTCCACTCTTGAGAAAAGCTTGGCTCGGAGCGTATGGGAAAAGCCAGCCGCCACCCTTGCCGCTATGTATCCTACCATAACGGAAGCAACGCCGCTTCCGAGCGCGCAAAGCAGCATTTTGCCGCCTGACCGCCAAATATCGGACATGGTGCTTCCCTTTGTCTGCAAGAGCTTAGTTATTTCGTTCATGTAGTCGGGCAGCTTCAGGTCAAGCCAGACCTGGGCCGTAATAAGCACCACACTTATGAGTATCAACGACCACTCTTTTGATTTCAAATGCCTGAAAATTCTGATCATGAATATGCTCCTTATATGCAACAATAATAATTTATCCGCTTATTCGTCCGCAGACATTTTTCGGGATATCTCAATCACTCTGTCCACAATGCGGAGATACTCCCTTACATCCTCCTCGCCCAGTTCGTTTATCAGCTTTTCCATTATTGCCCGTATTTTGTCATGCTGCTTTTCAACCTCTTTGATCCCTTTTTCCGTAATTGTCACAAGAACCTTTCGCCTGTCCGCTTTGTCTATGTTCCGCTCAATAAAGCCCTTGCTCTCGAGATTTTTAAGCGCCATAGCTACGCGTGCCGAGCTTGTTCTCGTTACTACGCTGAGCTCACTTGGCAAAACCGGCGCTTTTTTATGCGAGATGAAATGCAGAATAAACATTTCCCCATGCAGAACCGAATTGATCTGCCGTTTCTTGATTTCAAAAAACATAACCCTGGATTTGGTGAGTACTTCATTCGTTAACTCAGGATCTATCATATTTCACCACCCCCTGCGAATATCTAACACCATTAATTATTAACAGCTTTAGAGATTGTAGCACTTGTGGCCCGCACTGTCAACAGCCAAATTGTTAACTTTCTATTTATAAGCAAAAATCCATGGCCTGCACCATGGATTTATACTGTCAAAAGTTCTCCACCTTAAATCACGGATTCTTAATAAACATCTGCGTCCAGTAGAAGGTTCCGTTTGAGGCTTTCGCTACGCCCACCCCTATCTGATTATAGGTCCGGCTCAAAATGTTCGCTCTGTGTCCGGAAGAATTCATCCATGCGTTCATTACCTCCTCGGGCGTGCGCTGTCCGTAGGCAATGTTCTCGCCCGCGGCGGTAAACCTGATTCCGAAGTCCTCCATCATTTTGAAGGGAGAACCGTAGGTCGGCGACTGATGTGCGAAATATCCTTTGTCAATCATGTCCTGAGATTTGTATCTTGCCACCCTGCAAAGCTCCCAATTGGCCGTAAGAAGCGGCAGACCGTAAGCGGCTCTCTGTTTATTAACAAGGTCTATTACCTTCTGCTCCAGCGCCTTTACGTCGTCTATGCTCGGTATATTGATTTTCTGCCCCGCATATATGAGGGAGGGGTTTGATATCTGCGGATTGGCTTTTATCAGCTCGCTGACGCCTATCTGGTATTTGACCGCAATCTTCCACATCGTGTCTCCCGGGACGACGGTATATGTGCCGCTCTGGGCGAAAGCTCCCGCCGGCAGCAGAAACAGCGCCGAAACCATAAAGCATGCGGTCAGCTTTTTAATATTGGGCATTCTCATATTTTCCAATGATTCCTTTCGCATTTCTCAATTACCTTATGCCTCCGTCGTTTATTATCCGCAGTTGCGGCTATTTAATCACCGGAAGATTATGCATATGCAATATTCGGGGGGCATAGGATGCCCCCCGAATCATTTAGGTTCTATGACTTTTCTTTTTTTATGCCTGGCTTTTCCCTGAACCTCCGGAACCGGTTCCTGCTCGTTCTTCGGAAAATGAGTTATGCGGTTGCTTTCGGTTCCGTGAGGGTCTCTAGGGTCCGGCCTTCTCATTCCTGCCTTAGCCATTCCCATTTCCTTCCGGTTCGTTGAATTTTTCAAGGAACAGGCGTATATTCTCCTGCTCCTCTTCTTGATCGGCGCCCTTTCTGCCAAGCCTGTCGCAAAGTCCCAGCAGGGCAATCTCCTCAGCGTCGCTGTTTTCCCTTATGCCTCTAATATCCTCCCATGGCATTTTCCTAGATACGAAAAGTATCTGCATATGGTATTTCACCAAATTGGACACTTTATTAACAAAATCGCTTTTTTCGTTAAATTCCCCGAAAAAGTCTTTGACCAGCTCCGCGCCGACGGTATCGTGGTCGTAGGACGTGATTCTGCCGTTTCTAATCCTTGTGGTCGAGGGCTTTCCGATGTCATGGAGAAGGGCTGCCCACATAAAGGCGCGTGGATCCCTGCTTCGGCTTTTGTTCTTTGCCGCCTGGTCCGTAACCATCAGCGTATGATTCCATGCGCTTCCCTCAGGATGATGCTGCGGCGACTGCGGCGTATTTTTCAGCTCATATATGAGCGAAAAAGGATACTCCTTAAATTCCCCGCTCCAGCTGATCTCCGAAAGGAACAGCGACGGGGTTTCGTCGTTCATCAGATGAAAATCGATTTCTTTATATAATTCGACAGACGCTTTTGTTTCATTTCCAATCATAAATATACCCCACAGCCGCAGCTTTCTCCGTAAATATTTTTTGTCATTTATAAGCATAATATCAAAAAAGAATAATTAATTAAGGGGAAAATGCCGAATGCTTGAATATTTCCGCAAAGTACTTTTTCATTTAAACAACATGACCCGAAACGCCTCGGATGAAGCCCCGGAAAGCGGCGCTTCCGACGGAGAGGATTATGTGGAGCCCTCGGCGTCGCCGTTAATAAATATAACCCGATCGATCGATAAAAACCTGGATATTTTTAAAAACATTTTCGGTGAAAGCAACGATATTATAACCCGCGAGTTCACCTTCGGTCAAGAACCCGCCATGAGAGCCGTTTTATATTATGTTGACGGCCTTACAGATAAGGGGTCTATCAACGCCCATATTATCAAACCCCTTATGTATGACCACCGTTTTATATACGGAAACGAAAACAGCAAAATAACTTTGGATAGCTTTGAAGCAACCCTTCTTGCAGTCGGAGAAGTAAATCAGGTTTCCGAAATTGAGAAAATAGTCGACGGCTGCATGTCGGGCGATACGGTGATGATTATAGACGGGTTTGACAAGGCCCTTGTCATAAGCACAAGAAAATGGCAAAGCCGCAGCATAGAGGAGCCCCAAACCGAGGTGGTCGTCCGCGGGCCGCGTGAGGGCTTCTGCGAAACGCTGCGCACAAACACCGCCCTTCTGAGACGAAAGGTAAAAAACCCGGATCTGGTTCTGGAAAGCATGAAGATAGGCCGGCGCACAAAGACCGATATCTGTATAGCCTATATAAAAGGCATCGCCAGCCCCTCGCTTATCGAGGAAATAAAAAAACGGCTCAGAAAGATTGACACGGACTCGATCCTTGAATCCGGATATATAGAGCAGTATATCGAGGACGCCCCTTTTTCAGTATTCCCTACAATAGGAAACAGCGAAAAACCGGACGTTGTTGCCGGGAAGCTGTTGGAAGGACGCGCCGCGATACTTGTGGACGGCACCCCGTTCGTTCTTACCGTCCCCATGCTTTTTATAGAGAGCTTTCAGACCTCCGAAGACTACTATATGAGGTTCATGTCTGCAAGCATACTCAGGATCTTCAGGTATCTTGCATATCTTATTTCGATTTTTGCCCCGGCCGCCTACCTCACGGCGCTCACCTATCATCCCGAGCTTATTCCTACTCCTCTGCTTTTCACCCTGGCGGCCTCGGAGGAGGGCCTTCCTTTCCCGCTGTTTGTTGAAATGCTCCTAATGCTGGTCGTGTTTGAAATACTGAGGGAAGCGGGCGTAAGGCTGCCGCGCCCCGTCGGACAGGCCATCAGCATTGTCGGAGCGCTTGTGATCGGCCAGGCCGCCGTTGCCGCCGGCATCGTTTCGGACTTCACAGTCATTGTTATAGCCATAACCGCGGTCAGCAGCTTCATTGTTACTTCGCAGACCGAATCTGCGGTAATACTGCGGTTTATTACGTTTTTTATGGGATCCGTAATGGGCGGCTTCGGCATTATCGTCTGTCTGCTTGGCATGACAATACACCTTTCTTCCCTCAGCTCTTTCGGGACGCCCTATCTGTCTCCCGTGGTGCCTTTAAGGACCACCTGTTTCAAAGACTTTATTCTGAGGTTCCCGCTGTGGAAAATGACAAACAGGCCGGAAAACATTAACCCTGTTGATTTGAAAAGGCAGGGCGATAATCAGATGCCGGGAGTAAATAATAATGCTCAATAGTAACAGTAAAGAGAAAATCAAAAAGGCAATTGTTTTGGCATGCCTCACTTCAATTATTCTGAGCCAGTCGGGGTGTTGGAGCTATCATGAGCTTAACAACTTCTCATTCGTAGTCGCAGTCGGCATTGACAAGGGCTCAAGCGAAGGAAAATTCAAATTGATCGAGCAGCTTGCGATGCCGGGCGGAATAAAGTCCGGAAGCGGCTCAAAAGGCGGTGGTGGCGGTGGCGACACCTTCTGGAACATCGAATCCGAGGGGGAAACGATGTTCAACACCGTAAGGGACTTAACCCGCATTGTGCAGCGCAAGCCGTTTTTCGGGCACAACAGAGTAATAGTTTTCGGCAAGTCAGTCGCGGAAGAAGGCATTTTAAAATATCTGGACTTTATGACAAGGGATACGGAACCCAGAACAACCGCGTGGATGGTGGTAGCTAAGGGTAAGGCAAGCGAAATACTGAATATGAAGCCGCATCTTGACAAGATACCCGCCGACAAAATTGAAAAGGTGCTTGAGGGCCATAGGAACACCTCCCAGTTCCATAATATCCAGGTAAGAGAGTTTTTGGAAAATATGCTTTCGAAATCCAAAGCCTCGGTAGTTCCTATAATTGAACTGATAGAACAGGAAGACGTAAAAAAGGAGGCCGGAAGAGAAGCGAGCAGCGGCGGCGGAAAAAGCGAGGAGAACACCAAGGATAAGGTTCTGAAGCTTAACAAAAGCGCCGTTTTCAAGGATTTTAAAATGGTTGGGGAGCTTGACAATATCCAGGGCCGCGGCTATTCCTTTGTGACGAATAACGTTAAGAGCGGCGTTGTAGTCATAAACGACCGCGACAGCAAGGATAAGATAGATATAGAAATCTTCAGCGCGAAAAGCGTAGTCAAGCCCGTAATAAAGGGAGATGATATCAGCATAAAAGTCAGCATTAAGGTTAACTCGGGACTGGGCGGACAGGGAAACAATGTTAACCACGCTAAATCGGAGGAGCTTAAAAAGCTTGAAAAAGAGCTTAACGCAGAAATC